>JAFTFC010000240.1 GCA_017449725.1 Prevotella sp.
AGTTTTAAAACTCTACGATAAAAAAGAAGTCGGGCTGGGAACCCGACTTCTTAACGTTTTATTTCATAATAACCTTCTTGCCACCACTTATTACAATACCACGGAAGCTGTCGTTCACGCGCTGTCCCTGAAGATTGTATTTCCTCTCTTGTTGTAGGGGCTGCGGGAGGTTCGTGCTTTCTATTCCGCTGGCATTGCTGATATTGATGGAGTTGCAGTTGATTACGTCCATGTCAATCACATTCTCCGAGGTTATCGTGTCGGCGTACTTGGTGAGCAGGGCAACGACGCTGATGTTTTCGGCATTCCACGTAGTGTTCAGCGTCATGGTGCGCTCCAAAGAATATGCATCGTTGATGACATCAATGGCATCGCCGGTAGGCGCAGTCATATAGGCGCGCAGAACACCGTTGTGAGTATAGTTCTGGTTTGTCTGGGTGCGACCTGTCCCTGCGTTGAAAACCAGCTGTTCGCCTTTTACTCCGTTTTCTACCACCATGAGCGTCAGAGCCAAGTCGCCATAGAGCTTCTCCGCATCGGGCGACAGGCTGCCTGTAGCCTTAATGGTGAGTTCACGGGTGTCGGCATTATACTCTTTTTCCAGAGCTATCGTGCCAAACGATACTGATGCCATGTCCTGAACGACAATGCTTTCGATGATGCTTGCCGACATGTCAGTACCATACTGGAGATAGTCGTTCATATCGTAGGCGATGTTCGGCTCACCAGGGAAATATGAGCGGTTGCTGGTGAATGTCGGGTGATCATAGGCATAGAGCTGGTGTAGGTATGCTGCCTCATCAATGGCGAGCGATGTTTCAGGGCGGTGCACATTGACTACCTGCATCTGCGGATAGTATTTCTGCACAACGGCAATAGCATCGTTTAACATCGATGAATAAGGTGAACCCTGATCAGTGTATATCTCAAAATATGTCTTTTCGCGCTGTACTGTGTTGTCCTTATCATAAACCAGAACAGTAGCCGTGCGCTCATCGTTACGCGAGTTTTCTGCCATAGCGGCTCCCTCAACCTGGTCGATAAAAAGGCGGATTTGGTGGCTGCCGATAGTGATGTCTGAAGGAAGCGACATACCTAAGTCAACGAAGTCGGTAGCACCTACTCCGACAGACTTGCCGCTTTCGAGCTCTACGTCGTAGTAAGTCGGTTCCGCGTTATCTATCTGGAAGCCCCAGCGATACTTCGTAACGGCACTCTTGCCGACATTACGGAATATGGCGTAGCCTTCGATGGGCTCGCCCGGAGTCTTATAGCGGAAGCCATAGACGAAGTCGGCAACATCGAGGTCGTACTGCGGCAGCGACGTAACGTCGATAATGAGCTGCACACACAACTGACCTATGCCCGTTATAGCGTATAGCGTATTGTTCTGAAGAAGATAGAAAGCACCGTTTGTATCGTTGCCTACTCCGCAGAGACCGCCCTGGTCGGCACTTACCATCTCTGCCGTTTCGGTATAGTCGAAACCGAAGAATAGCGATTCCTCGCCCGTGATGACATACGGGTCGCCATTAAACATTATCTCGTTCCATCCGCTGTAAAGACGCTGGTTTTGTTCACGAACGACAACGGGTGCGTCGCCCGACGCATCGTAGATGAAACTGCGGGTGCGTCCCAGGTCCATGGCGGCAGCAACACGAACACCTACTATCTGACAGTCTTTGTAGGAGCTGAGCATGCTCTTCGTGAAGACGGCACCTACGGTGTAAGTGCCCGCCTGTCCGAAGGCTCCGCCGTTGACGTCAATCTGGTCGCTGCTGCTATAACCAATGTTTGCCCACTCTGCCCGCACGTTGCAGAAGGCGGCGAGCAGCAGTGACAATATGATAAGAGACTTTTTCATAACTTCTTTATTATTTTGTTGTTACTACCTTACGACCGTTACTTATTACTATTCCGCGATAGTCTTTGCTGACACGCTGTCCGTTGAGATTAAACATCTCTCGCACACCCGTACCTTCGTAACCCCGTACCTCCGAAAAGAGGCCAACGCCACTCTGTGTCAGGTCAAGGATGTACTCGGTCGTCTCCGACTCACCAGACTTGTAGATTGCCTTGATGCCTATGGTGTGTTTCTCGGCTGAGAGGTCGGGAAGAACGAACGAAGGTATCTCGCTGTTACCGGCGAGGACTCCGTCAATGTAGATGTCGAAGCGGATAATGTTTCCGTAATCCACGAACTCGGCACCACCGTCCTTCACTCCCACGGTGAAGTCATCTATTTGCGTCAGGAAGGCATCGTAGCTGGTATAATGGATAGCCAGACGAACCTGCTGACCGGCAAACTGATCGAGCGGCGTACTGTAGCGTGCCCACTGACCAGCCTCTAACGGGTTGGCTTCACTCATCACACGGAAGTCGGCGGGGTTGGTGCTGCCCTGTGATATGCAGAACTCCAAAGACTCGGGATATGCGGCGTATGCCTTTGCCAGCACTGAAAATTCATAGTTCTCGTGGATGTCAATCAGCGGCGAAATGAGCCATTTGTCGCTCTGACCACGCTGTGCCGAGAAGAAGATAACGGTCTTGTCGCCTGTCGGTGCCTTGATGGCTTCGTCGGTGGGAAGCATGGCAGGTGTCGTGTGCCAGGGGTTGAACACCATTGGTGCTATGGCAGTAGGATTTGTTGCCGTGCCCGAACCGGGGAAGCTGATGATGTTGCTCGCATCACCTAATGCAATGGGATAAACCGGCATGTGGTCGTTGTCGAGTGTTATCCACTCGCCGAACTCACCTGTGGCGAAATCCTCGTAATCCTCAAAACTGTCGACGAAGCCTAATTCCTGGTTCCACTGCAAGATGTTCTTGCCGGTTTCATCGGTCGTTACGGTGATATTATAGGGATTGATGATATTGTCTTTTAACTCTATGTTAATGACACCATCGGCAGTTATCGTGTAGCTGTTCTGGAATTCCTCGAAGGCTCCCTCAGCGATATTCACAACATAGGCACCCTTCGGCAGAGACGCTATCGTTGCCTTGCCGTCAGCGACGGTCAGCTGATAGCTGTCGCTGGTGGCAGTATTCACTAACGCGATTGTCTGTCCGTTGGGGGTAAGCTTGCTGTCGGCGGTGACGTTGAAGGTCACTTTAGCATAGCTGTCGGCTCCGGGAACGTTGATTTGGGTGCTGACAATGTCGCTCTGTGCCTCTACGTATGTTGCCTTGACACCGACAGAGCGGTTGCCTGCCTGGATATTCTCAATAATATATGTATAAGCGTCAGTCGTTCCCACCTCTGTTCCGTCGAGATAGATGTGGAAAATCTCGTTGGGGTTTGCGGGAGACTTCGCCGGAACCCTTGCTGCCTTCACTTTTGCGGCGGCTGTTTCTGATTTTTGCTGACCCACAAAAACATCGTCGATCATAAGCATAAACGAACCCCACATGTTATAGTGGCTGATATAGCGTATCGCAAAACGAATGGGCTTTCCCGAATATGCCGAAAGGTTGTATGAGTATTCTTTCCACCCACTGTAATCGGCTGTCTCGTAGTTGCCTTGGTCCAAACGTACGAAGTCTGACTGCGCGGGATTGTCGGTCTTAGTGGTTACATATACCTGGAACCGCTCAGTGAAACGGTCGGCAGCCTTACCCATGAACTGCAGAACATTGTCGGTGCCAGGAGTTATAACGGGTGAGAT
>JAFTFC010000241.1 GCA_017449725.1 Prevotella sp.
ACGTCTATTACCAACGCTCCATCGTCAACCTGTTTACGAGCAATGCTCATTGCCTCTTCGTACTCCTTGTTTTGTATCAAGCGAAGAAACTTTCTTGAACCAGCCACATTGCAGCGCTCACCCACATTGACGAAGTGTACTTCCGGCGTTACGTCAAGCACTTCTAATCCTGACAGCCGTAGTGTCTCTGGCCGTGCCACCACCTCGTGGGTTGGTTTTCCTTCTGCCAACCTGGCATAGCTCGCTATAAACTCATCGTCTGTTCCACAACAGCCACCGACTATATTCACCAGACGTTCATCAATAAACTCCTGTATCTGAGGAGACATCGATTCCACCGTCTCATCGTACAAGCCCATTGAGTTGGGAAGTCCAGCATTGGGATAAGCACTGATATAGTATGGCGCTTTCTGCGCCAGTTCCTTTAGGTATGGCTTCATCTGGGCTGCACCGAAAGAGCAGTTCAGTCCTACCGAGAAAATCGGATAGCTCTCTATGCTGGCGAGGAATGCGTCGAGTGTCTGCCCACTGAGTGTCCGTCCTGCCAGGTCGCTGATGGTAACACTGAGCATTATCGGTAATTTCTTCCCTGCTTTCTCCATCGATTGTAGGGCGGCATCTATCGCAGCCTTGGCATTGAGGGTATCGAAAATTGTCTCTATGAGTATGGTGTCTACTCCTCCCTCTATAAGTGCATCCATCTGCTCTATATATGCACTGAGTATTTCATCGTAGGTAATGTCGCGAGATGCTGGATTGCTGACATCAGAACTCATTGAGCAGGTCTTGTTCGTAGGACCGACTGATCCCGCTACGAAACGTGGTCTTTCGGGTGTTGAGAATTCGTCGGCAGCCTGTCGTGCCAGTTGGGCTCCGGCAAGAGCCATCTCCCGACAGCGGTCTTCCATCCCATAGTCGGCTTGTGAAATCCGCTGGCTACTGAATGTGTTTGTGGTTATTATGTCGGCTCCAGCCTGCAGATATTTCCGATGAATATCAAGAACGACATCAGGGCGTGTCAGACAAAAAGCATCATTATTGCCTTTCAGTCCGTAGCGCTGAATCATTGTTCCCATGGCTCCATCGAGAATCAAGATTCTGTCCTTTATAATCTTCTCAATCTGCGACATTCTCAAAAATTCTTTCTTACTCTGTCCATCTCCCTGCGGTCTTCCTTCTCTTTAAGGGTCTGTCGTTTATCAAACTCTTTCTTTCCTCGAGCAAGTGCAATGTCAACTTTCGCCCTACCTTTCTGATCGATGAATATCATTGTGGGCACGATGGTGAATCCCACAGCCTTTGTTGCCTCTTGAAGTTTCCTTATCTCACGTTTTGTGAGCAGCAATTTCCTGTCACGTTTTGCCGAGTGGTTGTTATATGAGCCATAGAAGTATGGTGAAATATTCATTCCCTTCACCCATATTTCTCCGTTCACAATATAGCAATAGGTATCTACAAGCGACGCTTTACCCATGCGGATACTCTTAATTTCTGTACCCGTAAGCACGATTCCTGCCGTGTATTCATCAACAAAATAGTACTCAAACGATGCTTTTTTGTTGCGTATCTGTATCGGGCTTTTACGCCTTATCTCTTGTTGTTCTTTGTTCATCTGCCTATTCCTTTATCTTTGCAAACGCCTCGATATGCTCATCAACGTATTCTGCAACACCGGCTGTCCACTGCTCCTCGTTTTCCACGAACTCATCGTCGCAGTCATCGAAGTCAGGATACTTCTCGAAGAGTGCCATAAACTCTTCCTCGGTGCATTCTTTTTCTATCTCCTCATGGTGCTGTCCATAGAGTTTGGCTGCTCTATACACCAGTTTCGACAATTCTGTGAGTCCCCATATCTTAAGCACTTTGGCAAAAGGATTCCTGAAGAGGAATGGACCATAGCCGTTATGTATCAGTTGCACGAAGCCACCGTCCATTACCTCGTCCCTCATCTGTATGTATGCCAAAAGGGTTATCTGGTCAGTGCTCAACCGACCCATAGTCTCTGCCGTCAACTCTCCGCCGATAGCATCATAGATAGCCTTAACGAACACACCGATAAAGGCATCCATTCCCTCCTCCGCAGCCTTACGGAGGTCAGCATCCATAACAAATACGTCCATCTTCTTGTCTCTATTTTGATTACTTATCCAACAGGATATTCATCATTTCTACTGCTGCCTTAGCCACACTGGTACCAGGACCGAAGATGGCAGCCACACCAGCCTTGTAGAGGAAGTCATAGTCCTGGGCGGGGATAACGCCACCGGCAATTACCATGATATCGTCGCGACCCAGTTTGTGGAGTTCCTCGATAAGTTGCGGGATAAGGGTCTTATGACCTGCGGCAAGACTCGATGCTCCCACGATGTGGACATCGTTCTCAACTGCCTCACGTGCAGCCTCCTCTCGAGTATGGAACCAGGGTCCCCTATCCACGTCGAAGCCACAATCGGCATATCCCGTTGCCACTACCTTTGCTCCTCGGTCATGACCGTCCTGCCCCATCTTGGCAACAAAGATACGTGGGCGGCGACCCTCTTTCTTGGCGAACTCGTCGGTCAACTTACAAGCCAACTCGAATTCATTATCTTTCTTACTTTCTGAACTATACACTCCTGAAATGGTTCTGATTACTGCTTTATAACGTCCTACAATCTCTTCGCAGGCATCACTAATCTCGCCAAGGGTACAACGGAGGCTTGCTGCCTTGACAGCAAGATCCAAGAGGTTGTTCTCCGACTTGCGTCCCTCGTTGAAGTCTCGGACGCACTCGGTTATAGCCTTAAGTGCTGCCTGACATGCCTCTTCGTCGCGAGCAGAACGAACCTGTTTGAGGCTCTCTTCCTGCTGCAAGCGTACGGCGGTATTGTCCACCTCGAGGATGTCGATAGGATCCTCATGTTCCAGACGATACTTGTTAGTACCAACAATGGTTTGAACTCCTGAGTCAATACGTGCCTGAGTGCGTGCTGCAGCCTCCTCGATACGCATTTTTGGCAAGCCAGTCTCAATAGCCTTAGCCATACCGCCGAGTTTCTCAATTTCCTGAATATGCTCCCATGCCTTATGAACGAGTTCGTTGGTCAGAGTCTCAACATAGTAAGAACCTGCCCATGGGTCAATCTGCTTGCACACCTTGGTCTCGTTCTGGATGTAAATCTGAGTATTACGAGCAATACGAGCCGAAAAATCAGTCGGCAGAGCGATAGCCTCATCAAGGGCATTAGTATGCAGTGACTGAGTATGACCAAGTACAGCTGCCATCGCCTCGATACATGTACGACCAACGTTATTGAACGGGTCCTGCTCTGTGAGCGACCAACCAGATGTCTGTGAATGGGTACGGAGAGCAAGTGACTTCGGATTCTTAGCGCCAAACGACTTGACTATCTTCGCCCAAAGCAGACGACCGGCACGCATCTTGGCAATCTCCATGAAGTGGTTCATGCCGATAGCCCAGAAGAACGAGAGTCGCGGTGCAAAAGCATCCACGTCGATACCAGCATTAACACCCGTACGCAGATAGTCCATACCATCGGCAAGAGTGTAGGCCAGCTCGATATCTGCCGTTGCTCCAGCCTCCTGCATATGATAGCCGGAAATAGAGATAGAGTTGAACTTAGGCATCTTCTGCGATGTATATTCGAAGATGTCGGCAATAATCTTCATTGAGAATGCTGGCGGATAGATATAGGTGTTGCGCACCATGAACTCCTTCAGAATATCGTTCTGGATTGTTCCTGCCATCTCCTCGAGCTGTGCACCCTGCTCTAAGCCTGCAACAATATAGAATGCCAGAATCGGCAGCACCGCACCATTCATGGTCATAGATACAGACATCTTGTTCAAGGGGATTCCTGAGAAAAGCACCTTCATGTTCTCCTCGTTACAGATTGAAACACCTGCCTTACCCACATCACCCACTACACGAGCGTTGTCGGGGTCGTAGCCACGGTGTGTCGGCAGGTCAAAAGCGACAGAAAGACCCTTCTGACCTGATGCCAGGTTACGGCGATAGAAAGCGTTCGACTCCTCTGCCGTAGAGAATCCTGCATACTGACGTATAGTCCACGGACGGAACGGATACATCATTGAATACGGACCACGGAGATAGGGAGGAATACCCGCCGTAAAGTCGAGGTGTTCCATTTCTTCGAGGTCTTCCTTAGTATATACAGGACGCACCTCAATTTGCTCTGGAGTCTTCCAGTCTGCTACTATATTATTATCCTTTATCCACTTGGCGCCGTCTTGGGGACGTATGCCGGCATAGATATCAACTTTACTAAAATCTTTACGCATAATTCAAGTCCTCCATTTTTTAGATACCAAGTTTCTGATTATACTCTTTCAGTGTCTCGAGTACGTTACACTTAACATGAACGAAGTTCTCGATGCCGGCAGCCTTAAGGTCTTCCATACATGCTGGAGCACCGGCAACTACGAACATTGCACGTCCGTTGAGGTACTTGAATGCGGGAATAGCATATTCGGCATACTCGTCGTCGCTCGAACAAATAACCACGATGTCGGCACCGGCTTTGAGTGCAGCGTCAACACCCTCTTCAACAGTCTTGAAGCCAAGGTTGTCGATAACCTTGTATCCTGCACATGCAAGGAAATTGCAGGAGAACTGGGCACGCGCCTGACGCATTGCCAGATTACCGATTGTCAGCATGAAAGCAACAGGAACGCGTGTTTCCTCGGTATGTATGCGCAAGTCTTCAAAATCAGCAGCCAGACGGGTGGTTTCCAGTTTCTTATATGTTGCTACTGAGTCGCAACAAGCAGCAGTAGCGACAGCGCGCTTACCCTCGCTCTTCTCTGTGAAGTTCGGGAACTGGTTCGTTCCCAGCAGGAACTCCTTACGCTTGGCAGCATCGCCATGGCGCTTCACGTTAGTAGCATTAATGTCATCCTGGACAACACCCTTCTTCAAAGCCTCAAGGAATCCACCTTCTTCCTCTATCTTTAGGAATAGTTTCCAACCCTCTTGTGCCAAAGCATCTGTGAGGTGCTCTATATAGTACGAACCAGCCGAGGGGTCAACAATACGGTCGAAGTGCGACTCTTCCTTGATGAGCAACTGCTGGTTGCGGGCAATGCGCTCTGAGAAATCTGTCGGTTTCTCATAAGGAGTGTCAAACGGTGTAACCACCAAAGAATGTACTCCTCCAAGTGCTGCTGACATCGCCTCTGTCTGCGAACGCAGCATGTTAACGTACGAGTCGTAGAGCGTCTGGTTGTATGTTGAGGTAGTTGCGTTAATAGTCATCTTTGCACTATTTTCGTCCTGCGGACCATGCTGCTTAACTATCTGAGCCCACAGCAGACGTGCCGCACGGAATTTGGCAATCTCCATGAAGTAGTTCTCCGAAACGCCCATGTAGAATTTCATCTGGCGTGCGGCAAGATCTACGTCTACACCCGCGTCAACGAGTTGCTGCATGTACTCATTACCCCATGCCAGTGCGTATCCGAGTTCTTGGACGATGTATGCACCTGCATTGTTCAGGGTCTCTGTATGCACTGTCGTAACGTGCGCCTTTGGATAGTTCTTCAACAGTTCTACTATCTTCGGTCCGTCAGCAAGGATAGGTGTAATATCCTTACCTTTTTTGAGAATCATTTCGATGGGGTCGAAGCCTACTGTGAACGACAGTTTAGTCTTATCATAGCCCTTCTTTGTGAAGTATTCGTCGACAATCTGCGCTAACTCCAGCGCATGATGATTGCACGTACGGAAGTTCAGGTCTACAATCTCGCAGTGAATATCCTTGAGCAACGCCTCAATAGTTTCCTTGGAAACTATGTTTTTGGGAATGCGGAAGCCCAATGAATCGATACCCTTGTTCAGGATATCCAAAGCTTTCTTGTTAGCCTCGACAGGATCTTGCACGGCGATGTTCTGACGAACATACCACTCATTTGAGTTCTTCTTGTTTCCACGAACGAAGGGGAATTCTCCCGGTAGTGAGTCGGGGGTCTTCAGCGAAGCCAAATCCTCACGACGGTAGAAGGGCTGAACATTGAACCCTTCGTTGGTTCTCCAAACGAGTCTTTTCTGGAAGTCGGCTCCCTTTAGGTCAACCTCTATCTTGTCCAGCCACTCTTGAGTGGTGGGCGCAGTAAACTCGGCAAAGAGTTTTTCTTTGTTTGACATAGCAATTATTTACTTATAGTTGTTCTTTATAATATTAGGTGCAAAGGTAATCAACTTTTTCCGAAATGACGAAAGAATTTATAAATA
>JAFTFC010000242.1 GCA_017449725.1 Prevotella sp.
AGTTGTCTCTGTTCCAGAATTAATAGGTGTTTCTGCAAACGAACTTAAAGAGGTGGTCAGAGAAAATACATTACTTGTTGTTGCCTTTAACCTAATGCCACTTGTTGAACCTGTGGAAAATTTTATGTAGTAATCATGTGAATTTGAATTGCTTAATTTGGGTACCGTTCCGTTGTACTTTGGTTCAGAATTAGCAGACACCTCTATTCCGTCAATTATACTTGCATTCTTTTTTGCCTTTACAGCAAAACGTTTACCTGCAAAATTAAGTGTATAGGCAGATCCATCTCCAGGCTGCGGTAATGCTGTTCCGTTCTCTGTTACAACAATTTGATAGAAATATACATTATCTTTGGAACTATTTCCGAATCGAACTCGTTTGTTTGTTGTTGTTTTTACGGTATAACTCTGCTTAAAAGCACCTTTGAAATCTGATCCTAATTGGGAGAATGAAGTTGGAGTTTCACCCTCTTCTACTTCTGCTTTACATACAGCATAATTGCTATTAGCTACGTTATAGGCATATACCGTAAAGGTTGCACTCGTTGTTTTCATGTCATAATCCAATGTGGTGGTACCTGCAAATTGGCTTGTCCATGCAGCAGTTTTGGATGTATTTGCCGTAACCTTTACATAATGAGTGAAACTTTTATCGTCAATGGTGTTTGTTGCACTGGATGGTGTTTGTTGGCATATAAAATCCCCTGATAATGTTCCGGTATGAACTGGGCTTATAGATGCATCAGTTGGAGTGAACAAATAGTATGTTTCATCCGCCCACGCCCCCGTCACAGCGACGACGAGCAAAGTTAATAATGTTAATAGTTTTTTCATAATTTGTTTTTAATTAGTTAGTTGATATTATTTGTTTGTAATTTATTTTGAGTTATGTTTCTCTTTGATTCACCGCACGTTATACAGGCTTCTGTATTTTCCTTAGCTTTTCCTCAACAAATAAGCCTTCGTTTTCTCCATCGGCGGTCATCCATTTACATAGCACACGGTCGTCTTTATAGTTTTCTACCACCAGAGGGACTTTAGGGCTATGTAATATATGCGTAACTATATCGCCTTTTTTGAATTGTCTCATTGGATTTTTTGTAATGACTGTTTCTAATTTGCACAGCGGGACTTTCCCGCTGTGCAAAATTTCTTACTCTTCTTCGTCAGAGTCCCAGAGGTCTGCTGAGAAGCGGAAGGACTTGGCATCGCCGTAGTCGCCATTTGGATCCTTTCCGGCTCCTTGGTCATTCAGCTGTGTATTTGGCGAAGTTGCCTGCATTAAGATTGCGCTTATATGGTGCAATTCTGTATTTGGCTTTATATATGTCTGTTTCATATCCATATCCTCCTTTCTTTATTTGCGAATTACTTTCTTACCGTTAATAATCACGAAGCCCTTGTAGTCCTTGCCTACGCGCTGACCACTGAGGTTGTAAGCAGAAGTTTCAATGTTCAATTTTCCATTTTCAATTGAACGGATTCCGTCTGTCTCGCTGTCGTTGAAGATGATTGTCATCTTGTTAGCAGGAGAAGCACTTACGTCGAACGTGGTATGCAGATAAGCGCGGTTAGGTTTCAGGTAACCATCTGTAGCCTTGTTGAACTCTCCCTGCTGCAGGATGTAGTTGTGCTTGCCGTCAGACTCCCAAAGAATCTGAGTACGTACCAAGACTCCTTCCATCTCGTTATCAGAGAAATCGAAGGTAGGATCTGCCGCAGTAACGGGAATCTCATACTCGCCCTCACTACCGAACAGAATGATGCCCTCGTTAGCAGGAAGAACACCGTCAGTAACCTTTGTAAGAACAACATTACCTTCAACGTCAACCTTTGCAGTGTATGCTGTAACGTCTGTATCAGTGAAGTCTAAAGCGCGGTCGTAGCAGAACGAAGCCAATTCCGAAGAGCCGATAGACACAGCTACTGACGGAAGGGATGTGCGGTAGTCGCTGTAAGTGATAGTTGGTCCATAATTGACAACTATATTTGTAATAATAGCGTTTCCGTTAACTGGTATTATATATCCATCTTTCATATCTTTGCCAGTCAAATCAAGAGTTTGCGTTACTCCATCGTTTACTGATATAACAGAAGAACCATTAGCAGTAGCACTGAAACCAACACCTTTTATGGCACCTGTCTTACACGTAACATTTATTGTTGTAATATTGCTAGGACATGAAGGTACTTTTATTGATGCGGATTTACCTGTATTAATTTGCAATCCATATGTATTGTTTTTTTGACTATATGCATGAATAACCCAAGCGCTTCCATCAGAAGCTGTTAAATTTGTTTCTGTTGCATAAGCTATATCCTGATTATATATGTCAGATTCATTTGCATAATCTAAAGTATAATTTCCTCCTGACCCAGAAATATTTTCATCTGCAAACACAGCATAGTACTCTGTATTAGCTTCAGGATAAATAGTAGCATCAAGAGTTGCAAGTCCTGCAGGCTTGGTGTCTGTAGGATCTACTGTCGTAGTGTTCCAACCTCTGAATACATAGTCTGCGTAATCATCAACGTCAGGAACAGCAACACCAGCACCATAAGAAGCCTCACGTACGACAGTCTTAAGACCATTAACATTGAATGTTACTGTGTAGCGAGGGCGAACCGTAACAGTGTAACTCTCTTCTGTCTCTGTATAAGGAGTAGTGACACCTGCATCAGTAACATCTTTAGCAGCAGCGGTTGCTGTGATAGTTGCTGTTCCACAAGTGCCGTTCAGAGTAACGATACCAGTCTCTGCGTTGACTGTTCCTATAGCATCACCAGTAATGGCGTATGTTACAGTTCCCTGTGCGCCGCTAACTATCTGACCAGTAAAGGCTGCGAAAGCAGATGTTTCTTCGTCAAGCTCAACTGCATCCTCTGTAAATTCAAGAGGCTGTTCGGTGTTTACATTTCGTGTCTTTACATACTGGCCTGCCTCGTAGATGTTAAGGCGATAGGTCGTTCCATTATAGATGCTTA
>JAFTFC010000243.1 GCA_017449725.1 Prevotella sp.
GATATTATCGGACGAAGAATTTTACACTTCTTTAACAATAATACCGTTTACTTGTATCGCTGGGCATACCACTCGGCAAACTGGCGCAAGCCGTCGCGCAGGCTTGTTGACGGACGAAAACCGAAGTCGCGCTCAAGGGCTGAAGTGTCGGCGTAGGTCACGGGAACATCACCGGGCTGCATGGGAACGAGTTCCTTGTGGGAATCGAAGTCATAGTCGTGGGGCAGCACTTCGGCACGCAGCAATTCCTCCTGAAGTATGGTGACAAAGTCGAGAAGGTTCTCGGGACTCGAATTACCTATATTATATACTGCATAGGGAGGAACGGGCAGACCGTCCTCGCCCTTATGCTTCTCGGGAGCATGGAGCATAACTCTGCGCACTCCCTCCACGATGTCGTCGACGAAAGTGAAGTCGCGCTTGCAGTTGCCGAAATTGAAAATTTTTATCTTCTCGCCCTTCACCAGTTTGTTGGTAAATCCAAAGTAAGCCATATCGGGTCGTCCTGCGGGTCCGTAGACAGTGAAGAAGCGCAAGCCCGTAGAGGGGATGTCGTAGAGTTTGGAGTAGGCATGTGCCAGCAGTTCATTGCTCTTCTTGGTGGCAGCATAGAGTGAAACTGGATTGTCCACCTTGTCATCAGTGGAATAAGGTACTTTCTTGTTTGAGCCGTAGACACTCGACGAGCTGGCATAGACGAGGTGTTTTACGGGATAGTGGCGGCATGCCTCGAGAATATTGTAGAAACCTATGAGGTTGCTCTCAATGTAGGCATCGGGATTGGTGATGCTGTAGCGCACTCCAGCCTGGGCTGCAAGGTTTACGACTACGTCAGGTTTATGGTTCTTGAAGAGCAGGTCGATTAGTTCGCGGTCGGCGATAGAACCTCTGATTAAAGAAAAACGTTTGTAGGTATACAAACTGCGTATTTCCTCAAGACGCTCTTCCTTCAACGACACGTCGTAGTAGTCGTTCATGTTATCAACGCCTATTATCTGGGCGTCAGGATAATCGCGCAGAAGGAGTTTCACGAGATTGCTACCGATAAAGCCTGCTGCTCCCGTCACCAGAATCTTGCATTCGTTTAGTGATATGTTGTTCGTAAGCATCTTAATAATAGTTTTAGTTTTTCATTTCAATATTTCATTCTCATCAGTCTCGGCGGAAGATGTCGCGAGTGTAAACCTTCTCCTCTACGTCGTCGAGGCAACTGTCGTAGCGGTTGGCTATGATTGCCTGAGATATCTGCTTGAAACGGGCAAGGTCGTTCACCACTTCGGAACCGAAGAAGGTGGTGCCGTCCTGTAAGGTGGGCTCGTAAATAACCACCCGGGCTCCCTTAGCCTTGATACGCTTCATCACTCCCTGGATGCTCGACTGGCGGAAGTTGTCGGAGTTTGACTTCATCGTCAGTCGGTATACGCCTATGGTGATGTTCTTCTCGCGCGAGGAGTCATAGATGGCGCTCTCTCCGTAATAGCCCGCCATCCTGAGCACCTGGTCGGCAATGAAGTCCTTGCGTGTGCGGTTTGACTCCACGATAGCCGTCATCATGTTCTGTGGCACATCGCCGTAGTTTGCCAGCAATTGCTTAGTGTCCTTGGGCAGGCAGTAGCCTCCGTATCCGAATGAGGGGTTGTTGTAGTGACTGCCAATGCGCGGGTCAAGCCCGATGCCTTGGATTATGGCACTGGAGTCGAGTCCCTTAACCTCTGCATAGGTGTCGAGTTCGTTGAAATAACTCACGCGCAGCGCCAGATAGGTGTTGGCAAAGAGTTTCACTGCCTCAGCCTCCTTCATTCCCATGAACAGCGTGGGAATGTCTTCCTTCAAGGCTCCCTCCTGAAGCAGTGAGGCAAAGCGATGTGCCGACTCTTCCAGGAAGTCAATGTCTGAAATCTGCTCTATTGCCTTGTCCTCGATGTCAAATGGTTCGGTGCCTATAATTTTTGGATAACCCACAATGATGCGTGAAGGATATAGATTGTCGTAGAGAGCCTTGCTCTCTCGCAAGAACTCGGGCGAGAAGAGCAGGTTGAAGTGCTTGCCCTTCATTGCCGGGTCATAGGTGAACCGGTAAGCATACTTCACATACAGGCTGCGACAATAACCCACGGGAATGGTGGACTTTATCACCATCACGGCGTCGGGATTTACATCAAGCACCAGATTGATTACCTCCTCAACATGAGAAGTGTCGAAGAAATTCTTCTTCGGGTCATAGTTCGTGGGAGCGGCAATCACTATGAAGTCGGCATTGCGATATGCCTCAGCACCGTCGAGAGTAGCCGTCAGACGTAGGTCTTTCTCCCTGAGATACTTCTCTATATATTCATCCTGGATGGAAGATTTGCGGTTGTTTATCATCTCCACCTTCTCGGGAATCACATCGACAGCAGTCACCTGATGGTTCTGCGCCAGCAGCGTGGCTATACTCAGTCCCACATAGCCCGTTCCGGCTACTGCTATCTTGATTTCTTTTGAATTATCCATAAGTTTTTTCTTATTTCACGTGCAAAATTACGAATTATTTCATAATAAATATGTATATTTGCAGCAAATTTAATAAAAAGTAAGATTAAGATGAACTTAACAGAGCGATTTCTGAACTACGTGAAGTTCGACACACAGTCGGCAGAGGACACTGAAAGTGTGCCGAGTACCCCGAAACAACTGATATTTGCAGAATACCTTAAACAGGAACTGGAGGCTGAAGGTCTTGATGATGTGGAAATGGACGACAAAGGATACATATATGCCACCCTACCCGCCAATACCAAGAAGGAAATTCCAACTATCGGATTCATTTCGCACTACGACACGTCGCCCGACTGTAGCGGCAAGGACGTAAAGCCTCGTATAATAGAGAACTACGATGGCACAGACATAGAACTGTCACAGGGGATTGTCAGCACCGTGGAGAAGTTCCCGGAACTGAAAAAACACATGGGAGAGGATATTATCGTTACTGACGGCACCACCCTGCTGGGAGCAGACGACAAGGCGGGAATAGCCGAAATAGTGCAGGCAATGTGCTGGCTGCGCGACAACAAGGGGATAGAGCATGGCGACATACGCATAGCCTTCAACCCCGACGAGGAAATAGGAATGGGAGCCCACCACTTTGACGTGGAGCGATTCGGATGCGAGTGGGCATACACCATCGATGGAGGCGACCTTGGAGAACTGGAGTTTGAAAACTTCAATGCCGCCAGCGCCAAGATAAACATCAAGGGTGTCAGCGTGCATCCCGGATATGCCAAGGGTAAGATGGTTAACGCGAACCGTCTGGCTGCGGAGTTCGTTGGAATGCTGCCACAGGACGAAACGCCCGAAACGACTGAAGGGTATCAGGGATTCTTCCACCTCCTGGGAATAGAATCGGGAATAGAGAATGCCCGACTGTCCTATATCATCCGCGACCATGACCGGGAACGTTTCGAGGAGCGCAAGCAACTAATAGCCGACTGCGCAGAGAAGCTGAACGAAAAGTACGGCAAGGGTACCGCAGAGGCTATCGTCAAGGACCAATATTACAACATGAAGGAAAAGATAGACCCGAACATGCACGTAATAGACCTGGTACTAAAGGCGATGCAGGAGTGTGACGTGCCCCCATGCGTGAAGCCAATTCGTGGCGGTACCGACGGAGCTCAACTGTCGTTCCGCGGTCTGCCCTGCCCCAACATCTTCGCAGGAGGAGTGAACTTCCACGGACCTCATGAGTTTGTCAGCATTCAAGTAATGGAAAAAGCGATGCAGGTAATCGTGAAGATTTGCGAACTGACGGCAGGGTATAATGATTGAAGAATTGAAAATTGAAAGATGGCAGAGATACCTACGATGATACACGACTTGGCACTGATGCTCGTTGTAGCGGGCATCGTGACACTGGTCTTCAAAAAGCTGAAGCAGCCGCTGGTACTGGGATATGTAGTGGCTGGTTTCCTCGTGTCGCCCCACATGCCCTACACCGCTTCGGTGGCAGACATGGAGAACATACACCTGTGGGCAGACATTGGAGTGATGTTCCTTCTCTTCTCCCTCGGACTCGACTTCTCGTTCAAGAAGATCCTGCGCATGGGAGCATCACCCGTAATTTCTACTGTGTCGATAATCTTCTTCATGTCGATGCTGGGAGTACTCGTGGGGTACCTCTTCGGATGGAGCAAGATGGACTGTATCTTCCTCGGAGGTATGCTTGCCATGAGTTCCACCACTATTATATACAAGGCATTCGACGACCTGGGACTGCGCCAGCAACAGTTTGCCGGACTGGTGATGAGTGTGCTTATTCATGAAGATATTCTTGCCATTGTAATGATGGTGATGCTTAGCGCCATCGCCAGCGGTTCCAATCCCGACGGAGGTCAGATGATTGGGTCGGTACTTAAGATTGGGTTCTTCCTCGTGCTGTGGCTTGTGGTGGGAATCTTCGCCATTCCGGCTTTCCTCCGCTCAGTTCGCAAGCTCATAAACAGCGAGGTGCTGCTGATTGTCTCGCTGGGACTGTGCTGCGCTATGGCGGTATTCTCCACCAAGGTTGGATTCTCGTCGGCTTTCGGAGCCTTCATCATGGGTAGCATTCTTGCCGAGACCATCGAGGCGGAACGCATAGAGAAGCTGGTAGAACCGGTGAAGAATCTTTTCGGAGCCATTTTCTTCGTCTCTGTAGGTATGCTCGTAGACCCACAGATTCTCTTGGATTATGCCTTTCCCATCATAGCCCTGGTACTTACGATACTTATCGGACAGAGTGTCTTTGGTTCGTTTGCCTTCATGCTTGGCGGCGAGTCGCTGAAGTCGGCTATGAAGTGCGGTTTCTCTATGGCACAGATTGGTGAGTTCTCTTTTATTATCGCCTCGC
>JAFTFC010000244.1 GCA_017449725.1 Prevotella sp.
GTTTCTTCTATGATGTAATGCCCCCCGAGGGAGTCACTATTAAGGAAAGTGATTTCCCCGCTATCGAGGCTAAGATGCAAGAACTGGCAAAGAAGAACGAGGCAGTTGTCCGTCGTGAAGTTTCTAAGGCTGATGCCCTTGTAGAGTTCAAAGCTGATGGTCAGACTTATAAGTGTGAGCATATAGAGGAAGACCTCGAAGACGGTTCAATCTCCACCTATACTCAGGGGTCGTTCACCGACCTCTGCCGCGGACCTCATCTTATGTCTACCGGCGATATCAAGGCTATCAAGATTACCAGTGTTGCGGGAGCTTTCTGGCGTGGTGATGCCAAACGCGAGCAAATGACTCGAATATATGGTATTTCATTCCCAAAGAAGAAGATGCTCGATGAATACCTTGTAATGCTTGAAGAGGCGAAGAAGCGCGACCACCGTAAGATAGGTAAGGAGATGGAACTCTTCACATTCTCAGAGCGAGTAGGAAAGGGTCTGCCCATCTGGCTGCCAAAGGGAACAGAGTTGCGCCTTCGCTTACAGGATCACTTGCGTAAAGTTCAGAAACGTTATGGGTATCAAGAGGTTATTACGCCGCACATCGGTTCTAAAAACCTTTATGTAACCAGCGGTCACTATGCTCACTATGGCAAGGATTCTTTCCAGCCTATTCATACTCCGGAAGAGGGCGAAGAGTACATGCTTAAGCCAATGAACTGTCCTCACCACTGTGAGATTTTTGCTTCACGTCCCCGTTCTTATCGCGACCTGCCACTGCGCATCGCTGAGTTCGGAACTGTTTACCGTTATGAGCAGTCAGGAGAGCTCCACGGACTTACTCGTGTACGTTCGTTCACTCAGGATGACGCGCATCTTTTCTGTCGTCCTGACCAGGTGAAGCAGGAATTCCTCAACGTTATGGATATTATTCAGATAGTTCTTACCGCCTTTGGTTTTGACTTCGAAGCACAGATTTCACTCCGCGATCCTAATGACAACGAAAAGTATGTTGGTAGCGACGAAGACTGGGCATTGGCTGAAAAGGCTATTGTTGAGGCATGTCAGGAGAAAGGTCTTCCTGCAAAAGTAGAGTATGGTGAGGCTGCCTTCTATGGTCCTAAACTCGACTTCATGATTAAAGATGCTATCGGACGTCGTTGGCAGCTCGGAACTATTCAGGTAGACTACAATCTGCCCAAGCGTTTCCAGTTGGAGTATACTGATGAGGATAATACAAAGAAAACTCCAGTAATGATTCACCGTGCTCCATTCGGTTCAATGGAGCGTTTCACTGCTGTGCTCATTGAGCATACCAGTGGTCACTTCCCATTGTGGCTTACCCCAGACCAGGTGGCAATTCTTCCGCTTTCAGAGAAGTATAACGACTATGCTTATGAGGTGTCGAAAAAACTCGATCTTGCCGGTGTGCGTGCTACACTTGACCTGCGCAACGAGAAACTCGGGCGTAAGATCCGTGACAATGAGTTGAAGCGCATTCCCTACATGCTCATTGTTGGTGAGAAGGAAGCAGCGGAAGGCCTTGTGTCAATGCGCCAACAGGGTGGTGGTGAGCAGGCAACCATGACTATTGACGACTTTGCAGCAAAGATCAATGCACAGGTACGTGAAATGACAAAGGGCTTTTAATTAAAATATAGTTAAAAAAACATAATTGTAAAGGAATTAGTTGCAAATAGAGAATAGAAATTCTCAAAGAAGTAGTACCTTTGCAGCCGCAAATTTAAATTTGAACGTAAAAACAGTTAATGAAGAACGACAAAAAAGGTAACCAATACCGCGTGAATGAGCAAATCAGAGCGCGCGAAGTGAGAGTAGTAGGCGAGGACGGAAGTTCGGTGATGTCTACTCGAGATGCATTGGAGATGGCACGACAGGAGGGTGTAGACCTCGTGGAGATTTCTCCAAATGCAAATCCACCTGTTTGTCGAATCATTGACTATAGCAAGTTCCTGTATCAACAGAAGAAGCGTGCCAAGGAAATGAAGGCTAAGCAGGTGAAGCAGGAAGTTAAGGAAATACGTTTCGGACCTCAGACCGATGAACACGATTACAATTTTAAGTTGAAGCATGCCAAGGAGTTCCTCGAGGAGGGTAACAAGGTAAGAGCTTATGTGTTCTTCCGTGGACGAAGCATTTTGTTCAAGGAACAGGGTGAGGTGTTGCTGCTCAGGTTTGCTAACGACCTTGAGGAGTATGGAAAGGTTGATCAGTTGCCTTCGCTCGAGGGTAAGAAAATGTTTCTCTACTTGAGCCCGAAGAAAGCCGGGGTGGCTAAGAAGAGTCAGCAGAAAGTCGATCGTGAACGCCGTGAGGCAGAGGCGAAAGAGGCTGCTAAGGCGCAGGAAGAGAGCACTGCCGAGGCAAAGGGTGGAATATTCGCTAATGTAAAGGGCGGTGATGACATCCTTGCAAAGTTGCGAGAGGGAGATGATTGAAGAATAGAAAAGTGCGTAACGCCAGGTATATGCGTTGCCACGAATAAATAAATTAACAAATTAAATAATTAAAAAGATGCCAAAAGTAAAGACAAATTCCGGAGCCAAGAAGCGTTTCAGCTTCACCGGTACTGGTAAGGTGAAGAGACATCATGCTTACCACAGTCACATTCTGACGAAGAAGACTAAGAAACAGAAGAGAAACCTGGTTCACCAGGCTATCGTAGATCCAAGTAACATGAAGCAGGTGCGCGATTTGCTGTGCCTCCGTTAATTTAAAAATTAGGAAAGGAAAAGAATTATGCCAAGATCAGTAAATCATGTTGCTTCAAGAGCAAAGAGAAAGAGAATATTAAAACTTACACGTGGTTACTTCGGTGCACGTAAGAATGTTTGGACCGTTGCTAAGAATACTTGGGAGAAGGGTCTTACCTATGCTTACCGTGATCGTAAGAACAAGAAGCGCAACTTCCGCGCTCTTTGGATTCAGCGTATTAACGCAGCCGCTCGTCTTGAGGGTATGAGTTACTCTCAGTTGATGGGTGCACTGCATAAGGCAGGCATTGAAATCAACCGTAAAGTACTTGCTGACCTCGCTGTTAATAACCCCGAGGCATTCAAGGCTATCGTGAAGAAAGTTAAGTAAAAGGCTGATTTTACAAGTCAAAATGTATAAAAAATCGCAGGAATTTTGTTCTTGCGATTTTTTTTATAGAAAATAATAGGCAAAAAGTTTTTTTGTTTCGTTTTTATTTCATACCTTTGCACCCACGATAGATGTCCAATTGCGGGAATCTGGGCGATAACCACAGTGCTACACAGGACAGAAACGTAAAACCCACGGCAGTGAGCCGTTTGGCGAAAATGATTTTTTTGCGTGGGCTTTGCTTTTTAAGTGTAGTAGGCAGTCCAGAGCCTCCCCGGTTAGGAAGACAAAGACCCACGCTTTTTATTGCTCCACTTGTTTTATTGAAAGAGAAATGCGGTTGCGCCGATGGTCAACCTCTATTACTTTCACACGCACGTGTTGATGAAGTCGCACCGCCTCGTTAGGATCTTTTATGAATCGATTGGCAAGTTGTGATATATGCACCAGACCGTCCTGATGAACGCCGATATCAACAAAGGCACCGAAGTTGGTAATATTAGTGACAATCCCTGGCAGCACCATTCCAACCATTAGGTCGTCAACCTCCTTTACGTTGGGATCGAACTCGAACGACTCAATCTGCTTGCGCGGGTCGAGTCCAGGTTTCTCCAGTTCTTTCATGATGTCTGTTAGTGTCGGGATGCCTACCTCGTCGGTTACGTACCTATGTATGTCAATACTTTTGCGCTTCTGCTTGTCGCTCATAAGCTCCCGCACATCGCATCTGTTGTCGCGTGCCATCTGTTCCACTATTGGATAACTCTCAGGATGTACGGCACTATTATCGAGTGGGTTTTTAGCACCTGGTATGCGGAGGAAGCCGGCACATTGCTGGAAAGCAGCCGGTCCCAGACGCGGCACCTTCTTTAGTTGTGCACGTGATGTGAAAGCACCGTTGTCGCGACGATCATCGACAATATTCTGAGCCAGTGTCGGACCGAGACCGCTGACGTATGTCAGTAGGTGGCGGCTGGCTGTGTTGAGGTTTACTCCCACAAGGTTCACGCAACTTTCAACAGTTTGGTCGAGTGAATGTTTTAGTTTCGACTGATCCACATCGTGCTGATACTGTCCCACGCCAATGCTCTTGGGGTCTA
This sequence comes from Prevotella sp., assembly GCA_017449725.1. Taxonomy (GTDB): domain Bacteria; phylum Bacteroidota; class Bacteroidia; order Bacteroidales; family Bacteroidaceae; genus Prevotella. The sequence goes on from JAFTFC010000244.1 coordinate 4,199, forward strand.
TCTTCACAAGTTCCGCCAGCGGGTCCATCAGCCGTCGTCCTATGCTTACGGCACCGCGAACTGTAACGTCTTCGTCAGGGAACTCCTCGCGCGCTACCTTCGATGCCGAATAAACTGACGCCCCGTCCTCGCTGACGGTAAAGACAGCGGGCTTCCCGGGGAAACTGGATAGCACATCATTGACGAAGTCCTTAGTCTCGCGACTCGCTGTCCCGTTGCCTATGGCTATTGCCTCTATCAGGTAGTCGTTTAGCATCTTCTGAACATGCATCGTTGCCTGCATGCGGTGGTTCACCGGCGGGTGGGGGAAGATAGCCTCGTGGTGCAACAGGTTACCTTGGGCGTCAAGGCACACCACCTTGCATCCCGTGCGGAATCCTGGGTCGATACCCATGACTCGCTTCTGTCCCAGCGGTGCTGAGAGCAGCAGCTGGCGCAGGTTCTCCTTGAAGACATGTATCGCCTCGTCGTCTGCTTGTTCCTTGCTCTGAGCGGCAAACTCAGTTTCGATACTCGGTTCGAGCAGTCGTTTGTATCCATCCTCAACCGCCTCACTCACAAGTTGTTGACAATGTCCGAACCCGCGGACATAATGGCGGCGCAGACGTGAGATGCATTCCTCGTCGTCGGTAGTGATACTAATGCGCAGAATACCCTCGCCCTCACCGCGTCGCATCGCCAGCAACCGGTGGCTCGAGCAGCGTCTGAGTGGTTCCGACCAGTCAAAGTAATCGGAGTATTTAGCCGCCTCGTCAGAGTCTTTCTTCGCCTTCACCACCTTCGATGTTATCGTGGCGTTGCGGCGGAAGGCTGAGCGCACCTGCTGGCGGCTCTGTTCGTCCTCGCTGACGTTCTCGGCAATGATGTCTTGGGCTCCTTTGAGCGCAGCAGACACATCCTTGACATCACCACGAACAAATCGTTCAGCAGCTCGTTCCGGATTTTGCTCACGCTGCATCAAAAGAAGCGAAGCCAGTGGTTCCAGTCCCTGTTCCCTAGCCACCTGTGCACGGGTGCGACGTTTCGGTTTATATGGTAGATAGATGTCCTCGAGTTCTGTTGCCGACCAGCAGTCATCGATGCGCCGTTGCAGTTCGTTGTTCATCTTACCCTGTTCAGTTATTGTCTTGACGATAGTTTCCTTGCGTTTTGCCGTCTCCTTCATTTTATCGTTAAGGTCGGATATCTGCGCAATCTGCACCTCGTCAAGCCCACCTGTGCGCTCCTTGCGGTATCGTGAGATAAACGGAATGGTGCATCCCTCATCGAGCAGTTTCAGGGTGTTTTCCACGGCGTCAGCATGCAGTGACAACTCGCGGGCGATTATTTTGGTAAAGATATTCATTATTTCAGTTCTTATTTTTCTTCGACTATCTCACGAGCACGTGCCAGGGCAAGGTCGATGTGGTTACATATATTCTCTTCTCCGAGCAGTAATTCGAAGTTATTTCGCTTGAGAACACTTTCCACTTTCGGGTTAACTCCTGAAAGCACCACTGTGATACCTTCTTTCTGACTCATAAGACACATGTTCTCGAGGTTGTGCATTCCTGTAGAGTCGATGAATGGGACTTTACGCATGCGAATAATCCTCACCTTGGGACGGCGTCCGTAGCGTGCCATAATGTCTTCGAAACGGTTGCCTGCACCGAAGAAGTAAGGACCGTTGATCTCGTACACCTCAACGTCTTTGGGGATGGTAAGATGCTCCAGATTACCGCGTTCCATGTCGGCATCCTGGTTGAGGTCTATCTCGTTGAGCACGGCATGTACGTCGGTCGTTTCAGCCATTCGTCGCATGAACAACAAGCAAGCACAGATAAGTCCGAACTCAATAGCCACCGTGAGGTCGAAGATTATGGTGAGGGAGAAGGTTAGCAGTAGAACAGTTACGTCACTCTTGGGATTGCGTCGAGCCATAGCTAGGAACGAGCGCCAGCCGCTCATGCCGTAGGCTACAACCACCAAGACTCCAGCCAGACATGCCATTGGGATATACTGAGCAAGGGGCATGAGGAAAAGGAATATGAGCAGCAGCACGATGGCGTGGATTATTCCCGCCACGGGTGTGCGTCCGCCGTTGTTTATGTTGGTCATGGTGCGTGCTATTGCTCCCGTTGCGGGTATTCCTCCGAAGATAGGCGAGGCGATATTGGCGATACCCTGACCTATAAGTTCGGTGTTAGAGTTATGATGGTCACCGATAACTCCGTCGGCAACAGTTGCCGACAGCAGACTCTCAATAGCTCCGAGGACAGCAATCGTCACAGCCGGACCCACCAGCCCTTTAATGGTCTCCCACGATAGTGCCGGCACCTCGGCTCCCGGCAGTTGAGAATTGATGCTGAAGCGGTCCCCAATAGTTTCTATTGAAGTTACTCCGGCATATTCTTTAAGCAGTAGGGCAGCAATTGTCATTATAATAATAGCAACTAATGACCCTGGCACTTTCTTCGAAAAGCGAGGCATAATGGCGATAATCATCACGCTTGCTATTCCCACAAGGGCACTCCATGCGTCGATGTTGGCTATGTTTGAGACGTAGGCAATCCACTTCTCGATGAAGTCCGACGGCACCGATGCCATAGACATCCCGAGGAGGTCCTTTATCTGAGTAGTAAAGATGGTTACGGCGATACCGCTGGTGAAACCAACAACAATAGGGTAGGGAATATATTTAATAATAGTACCCAGGCGCAGGACACCCAGTCCGATAAGGAATACACCTGCCATAAGTGTGGCGACGGTGAGTCCCTGCATGCCGTATTGCTGGATGATACCGTAAACAATAACAATGAAAGCTCCTGTCGGTCCACCTATCTGTACCTTAGAACCGCCGAACAATGAAATCATGAGACCCGCAACGATTGCAGTAATAATACCCTTCTCGGGACTCACGCCGCTGGCAATACCGAAGGCGATGGCAAGTGGCAGTGCTACAATACCTACGATTACACCCGCCATTAGGTCTGCCATAAATGTCTTGCGGTCGTAATTCTTCATAGCCGACAGAAACTTCGGCTTAAAATCTAATGTTTTTTCCATATTTTCATATTGAACAGAAATCTCTGCAAAAGTACGGTTTTTTCCCGAAATATGAAAAGATTATTCGTTTTTCTTACAAAGAATGTAATACCTATTGTTAAAGATGTTAAAGAAGTAAAAGAAATTGGGGTGAAATGTGTAACTTTGCAACCAAAAAGATAGGTATGAGTGACAGATTGTTTATTTTTGATACAACTTTACGTGATGGTGGACAGGTTCCTGGTTGTCAGTTGAACACAATTGAGAAGATTCAGGTGGCAAAACAGTTGGAACAGTTGGGAGTAGATGTCATTGAGGCAGGCTTCCCCATCTCAAGCCCCGGTGACTTCAATTCAGTTATAGAAATATCCAAGGCGGTGACATGGCCCACAATTTGTGCCCTGACCCGTGCAGTGGAAAAAGATATTGACGTGGCTGCCGACTCCCTAAAGTATGCCAAGCATAAGCGCATTCATACAGGAATCGGAACATCTGACTCTCACATTAAATATAAGTTCAACTCCAACCGCGAGGAGATAATCGAGCGTGCCGTGCGTGCCGTAAAGTACGCTAAGAAGTATGTTGAGGACGTGGAGTTCTATGCCGAGGATGCCGGTCGTACCGACAACGAGTATCTGGCACGAGTTATCGAGGCGGTCATCAAGGCTGGTGCGACGGTGGTTAATATCCCCGATACTACGGGATACTGTCTGCCCCAGGAATATGGCGAGAAGATAAAGTACCTCATGGAGCATGTTGACGGCATCGAGAAAGCTACTATCTCCACTCACTGTCACAACGACCTCGGTATGGCTACTGCCAACACCTTCAGCGGCGTTGTCAACGGAGCCCGTCAGGTTGAGGTAACCATTAATGGTATAGGCGAACGCGCTGGTAATACCTCGCTCGAGGAAATCGCCATGATCCTGAAGTGCCACAAGGGACTCGGTATTGAGACAAATATCAACACAACTAAGATATATCCTACAAGTCGCATGGTATCATCTCTGATGAACATGCCAGTGCAGCCCAACAAAGCTATTGTGGGGCGTAATGCCTTTGCACACTCAAGCGGCATCCATCAGGACGGAGTGCTGAAGAACGTTCAGACCTACGAGATTATGGATCCCAAGGATGTGGGTATCGACGATAACTCTATCGTACTGACAGCCCGCTCGGGTCGTGCCGCACTGAAGTACCGTCTGAGTGTTAACGGAGTGGAACTCTCCGAGGAGAAGCTCGACCGTGTTTATGAGAAGTTCCTGCAGCTGGCAGACCAGAAGAAGGAAGTGAACGATGCCGACGTTCTGATGCTTGCCGGTGCCGACACCGCCGACGCTCATGCCGTGAAGCTTGAGTTCTTGCAGGTCACTACCGGAAAGGGCGTCAAGAGCGTCGCTTCTATCGGTCTGGACATCAGCGGACAGAAGTTTGAGGCTGCCGCCAGTGGTAATGGTCCTGTAGATGCTGCTATCAAGGCACTCAAGAAGATCATTATCAAGCAGATGACCCTCAAGGAGTTCACCATCCAGGCTATCTCCAAGGGTTCGGACGACGTCGGAAAGGTGCACATGCAGGTAGAGTACGATGGCAGCATCTATTACGGCTTCGGTGCCAATACAGATATCGTCACCGCTTCGGTTGAAGCATATATTGACTGTATCAACAAGTTCAAGAAGTAATAAGCAATTATGAATACTTTATTCGATAAGATTTGGGACAAACACGTAGTACAAATAGTTGATGACGGTCCCACTCAACTTTATATAGATCGCCTCTATTGTCATGAGGTGACATCTCCTCAGGCATTCGACGGAATGAGGGCTCGTGGTATAAGGTGTTTCCGTCCGCAGCAGATATTCTGTATGCCGGACCATAATACTCCAACGCACGATCAGGATAAGGAAATCCAGGATCCAGTTTCGAGGAATCAGGTGGACACTTTGGCTAAGAATGCTCATGAGTTCGGACTTACCCACTATGGTATGATGGACAAGAGCAACGGTATTATCCACGTTGTAGGTCCCGAAAAGGGATTGTCGCTGCCGGGAATGACTATTGTCTGTGGCGACTCGCACACTTCTACCCATGGAGCAATGGGTGCTGTAGCCTTTGGCATAGGTACATCGGAGGTAGAGATGGTGATGGCGTCGCAGTGCATCCTACAGCAGAAACCTAAGTCGATGAGGATAACAATAAACGGACAACTCGGTAAGGGCGTTACCGCAAAGGACGTGGCACTCTTCCTTATGGCACAACTTACTACCAGCGGAGCTACGGGTTACTTCGTAGAGTATGCCGGCGATGTTGTTCGTAACCTTTCTATGGAGGGCAGGCTCACTCTTTGTAATCTGTCGATAGAGATGGGTGCCCGCGGTGGTTTTGTTGCTCCCGATGAGGTTACATTTGATTATCTCAAGGGTAAGGAATTTGCTCCTAAAGGCGAGGAGTGGAACAAGGCTGTGGCTTACTGGAAAACTCTTCGCAGCGGCGATGATGCCGTGTTTGACAAGGAGTTGGAATTCAATGCTAAGGACATAGAACCGCGCATAACCTATGGTACTAATCCCGGAATGGGAATAGGCATAACAGAGAGCGTTCCCGCAACAGCGGAAGAAGCAAAATCACCCGAGCAGGGCTTCCGCAAAGCACTCCAGTACATGCAGTTCGAGGCAGGCGAGAAGCTACTTGGCAAGAAGGTGGACTACGTGTTCCTCGGTGCCTGCACCAACGGACGAATAGAAGACTTCCGTGCTTTCGCCTCGATTGCCAAAGGTCGCAAGAAAGCCGAAGATGTCATTGCATGGCTCGTGCCCGGTTCGTGGGCAGTAGACCGTCAGATACGTGAGGAGGGGCTCGACAAGGTGCTCGAGGCTGCCGGCTTCGAGATTCGTCAGCCCGGCTGTTCTGCTTGTCTTGCCATGAACGATGACAAGGTGCCGGCAGGAAAACTTAGCGTGTCTACATCCAACCGTAACTTCGAAGGTCGTCAGGGACCTGGTGCCCGTACCATCCTCTGTTCGCCTTTAGTTGCTGCGGCTGCAGCCTTAACAGGTGTATTAACCGATCCACGTACATTATTATGAAACAGAAATTCAACATTATAACATCAACATGTGTTCCTCTTCCATTGGAGAATGTGGATACAGACCAGATAATACCCGCCCGCTTCCTCAAGGCAACCACACGTGAGGAGAGTTTCTTCGGCGACAATCTCTTCCGTGACTGGCGCTATAATGCCGACGGCACGCTGAATGAGAAATTCGTTCTCAATGATCCGACATACTCAGGATGCATCCTCGTAGCCGGCAAAAACTTCGGTAACGGTTCGAGTCGTGAACATGCTGCATGGGCTATTGCAGGCTACGGATTCCGTGTTGTTATCAGTTCGTTCTTCGCAGATATCCATAAGAACAACGAATTGAATAATTTCGTGCTGCCGGTAGTTGTAAGTGAGGAATTCCTCGCAGAACTGTTCGACAGTATCAGGAAAGACCCTAAGACAGAGGTGGAGGTAGATCTTCCCAACCAGCGTGTTACCAACAAGGCAACGGGACGAAGTGAGCACTTCGACATCAACGGATATAAGAAACACTGCCTGATGAACGGCCTTGACGATATAGACTATCTCATTGAAAATCAGGGTAAGATTGTGGAATGGGAAGCGCAGAACAAGTAAACAGTTCCTATCGGCGCATTCAGCCGTTCATCGAGATAATGGACTCCACTCTTCGCGACGGCGAGCAGACCAGCGGAGTGTCGTTCCTGCCTCATGAGAAACTGATGATAGCGCGAATGTTATTACGCGACCTTAATGTGGACCGCATTGAGGTGGCTTCGGCGCGTGTGTCAGAGAACGAGAAGGACGCAGTGACTATGATATGCCGCTATGCCCGTCAGGCAGGCATGCTTGATAGGGTAGAGGTTTTGGGGTTTGTGGACGGACGACTGTCTGTAGACTGGATTGATGCCTGCGGATGCAAGACTATCAACCTGCTGGCGAAAGGTTCTGAGAAGCATTGTCGCGAACAACTTCACAAAACACCCAAGGAACATATCGAGGACATTCTGCATACGGTACGGTATGCCAAGGAGAAGGGGATGAACGTAAATCTCTATCTTGAGGACTGGAGTAATGGCATGAACGACTCGCCAGAGTACGTCTATCAGCTGATGGACGCTCTGACACTTAATCCTGAACCCTTAACCATTAACCGCTTCATGCTTCCCGATACTCTCGGTATACTTAATCCCCTACAGGTTATAGAATACATGAGGAAGATGCTGAAGCGATATCCCGAACAGCATTTCGACTTTCATGCACACAACGACTACGACCTCGCCGTGAGCAACTCGCTTGCTGCCGTGCTAAGCGGATGCAAGGGAATCCACGTGACCGTCAACGGACTGGGTGAACGCTGCGGTAACGCCCCGCTGTCGAGTGTACAGGTTATTCTTAAAGACCAGTTCCGTGCCAAGACGAATATCCATGAGAATAAACTCAATGATGTGTCTAAACTCGTGGAAGGATATAGCGGTATTGCGGTAGCGCCCAACCAACCGGTAATAGGTGAAAATGTCTTTACTCAGGTTGCCGGAGTGCATGCCGACGGTGACAATAAGGCGGGACTATATTTCAATCCTCTTGTACCAGAACGTTTTGGTCGCCGTCGTGAATATGCTCTTGGCAAAAATAGCGGTAGGGCGAACATAGCCAAGAACCTCGAAGAGTTAGGAATGGAGTTGACTGCAGAGCAAATGCGGCGCGTGACTAAGAGAATAACAGAACTGGGAGATAAGAAAGAAATCGTAACTCAAGACGACCTCCCGTTTATTGTGAGTGACGTACTGAAGCATGATACTCCTGATGATAAGATTAAACTCGTAAGTTACGTCGTGTCAACGGCATACGGACTAAAACCTGGAGCGAATGTTAAGGTTGAGATAAATGGAAAACAGTATGAGGCAGGAGCAACGGGAGACGGTCAGTATGACGCTTTCGTGAAAGCTTTGCGCTACATATATAAAAAGTACCTTGGACGTACCTTCCCCATACTCCAGAACTATGTGGTGAGTATTCCACCGGGAGGTCGTACCGACGCCCTTGTACAGACGGTTATTACGTGGGACAATGACGGAAAGATTATTCGTACCCGCGGACTTGATGCCGACCAGGCGGAGGCAGCTATCAAGGCAACGATAAAGATGCTGAACATCTTTGAATGGGAAAAGTGAAA
>JAFTFC010000245.1 GCA_017449725.1 Prevotella sp.
AACAACGACATGACCCCAACTGGGATAAAAAACGCAGGGAGGAAAAAGCAAAATGATAATTGACTATAAAAACGTTAACATATACCAGGAGGAAGATCTGGTGCTGAGCGATGTGAACTTCCACGTCGACGACGGTGAGTTTATATACATCATTGGCAAGGTGGGCTCTGGAAAATCTACTCTGTTGAAGACTACTTACCTCGAAGTAGACATTAACGAAGGCGAAAAGGCTGAGGTGCTCGGACGTGAAATAATGAAGATGCGCCGTAGAGACATCCCCGCACTACGCAAGGAAATGGGAATTATTTTCCAGGATTTCAAACTGCTTCACGATCGCACGGTACACAAGAATCTTCGCTTCGTACTGCGTGCTACCGGATGGAAGAAGAAACAAGGAAAAGAGATAGAAGAGCGCATAGACGAGGTTCTCAAGGCTGTGGGTATGGAAGACAAGAAAAAGAAAATGCCACACGAACTGTCGGGTGGAGAACAACAGCGCATAGCCATAGCACGTGCCATACTAAACAAGCCCAAGGTAATTCTCGCTGACGAGCCAACAGGAAACCTCGATCCCGAAACTGCTGAACACATCGTGGGACTTCTCAAGGACATCAGCATGAAGGGAACGGCTGTGGTAATAACTACCCATAATATCAATATGATAGATAAGTACCCGGGAATTGTATACCAGTGTAAGGACGAAAAGATAACCGAGGTAACGAAGGACTATCAGAAGATGGAGTTCTATGAAGAGGAAGTGTGATTAAGTTAAGTGTTAAGAGTCAAAAATTAAAAAATAAGATATAAGATGAAGGTAATGAAATTTGGCGGCACGTCCGTCGGCTCACCCGAGAGAATGAAAGGTGTAGCACAACTGGTAACAAAGAGCGGAGAGCCTACTTTCGTAGTACTCTCAGCAATGTCGGGAACAACCAATTCTTTGGTAGAGATTTCCAACTATCTTTACAAGAAGAATGTAGATGGTGCCAACGAGGTTATCAATCGTCTGGAAGGAATCTACATGGGACATGTGGAGGAACTCTATTCTACCGACGAGTACAAGCAGAAGACACGCGACTTTCTGAAAGAAGAGTTCAACTACCTGCGCTCATTCACCAAGGATCTCTTCACGAGTTTTGAGGAGAAGAGTATCGTGGCTCAGGGAGAGATAATGAGCACTAACATGATGGTGAACTTCATGCAGGAGCAGGGTATCGATGCAGTGCTGCTGTCGGCACTCGATTTCATGCGCACAGACAAAAACGCAGAACCCGATCCCAACTACATTAAGGACAAACTGTCGAAGATTATCGAGGACAATAGCGGACACCAGATTTATACCACCCAGGGATTCATCTGTCGCAATGCCTATGGCGAGGTAGACAACCTTCAGCGAGGAGGCTCGGATTATACGGCATCATTAATAGGTGCTGCTATCGAAGCCGATGAAATACAGATTTGGACAGACATCGACGGAATGCATAATAACGACCCGCGCGTGGTTGACAAGACCGAAGCGGTGAGACAACTGCACTTCGAAGAGGCTGCCGAACTTGCTTACTTCGGAGCAAAGATACTCCACCCAACCTGCGTGCAGCCTGCAAAGTATGCCGGTATTCCCGTGCGCTTGAAGAATACCATGGAGCCCGACGCTCCCGGCACAATTATAGACAATGTAACCGTACGCGGCAAAATCAAGGCAGTGGCAGCCAAGGATAATATCTACGCCATTAAGATAAAGTCATCACGAATGCTTCTGGCAACAGGTTTCCTGCGCAAGGTATTCGAGATATTTGAAAGTTATCAGACGGCTATCGATATGGTGGCGACGTCTGAAGTAGGTGTATCTATGAGTATCGACAACGATGCCCACCTCAACGAGATAGTAGATGAGTTGAAAAAGTATGGAACGGTAACGGTAGATTCGGACATGTGCATCATCTGCGTTGTGGGAGACCTCGATTGGAGCAACGTAGGATTCGAGACTCTGGCAACCGATGCGCTTAAGAATATACCTGTTCGTATGATTTCCTATGGCGGAAGCAACTACAACATCTCATTCCTCATTCGTGAGGCAGACAAGAAGCGTGCGCTGCAGGCACTGAGCGATACTCTATTCAACAAATAAGCAGGAACATATCCTAATTCAGCAAATAAAAGATGAAAGGAATATTCCCGACAGAGAAGTTCAAGCGGCTGGAGACTCCGTTCTACTACTACGATACCAACCTGCTTAGGCAGACACTCCGCACCATCAATGAAGAAGTGGGGAAGCATGAGCGTTTCGAGGTGCACTATGCGGTAAAGGCAAATGCCAACCCCAAGGTGCTCAATATCATCTGTCAGGCGGGACTTGGTGCCGACTGTGTCAGCGGTGGTGAGATAGAAGCATCAGTACGTGCCGGTTTCCCCAGTTCCAAGATTGTCTATGCTGGTGTTGGCAAGAGCGACTGGGAGATAAACCTCGGACTGGAACTTGGTATTCTTGCCTTCAACGTGGAGAGCATCCCTGAACTGGAAATCATTAACGAACTGGCTGCAAAGAAAGGTACCGTGGCACGGGTGGCATTCCGCATAAACCCCAACGTGGGAGCACACACACATGCCAACATCACCACTGGACTGGCAGAGAACAAGTTCGGTATAGCCATGCGCGATATGGAAGAGGTCATAAACCATGCCGCAGAACTGAAAAACGTGGAGTTCAAAGGACTGCATTTCCATATCGGCAGTCAGATACTTGAGATGGATGACTTCAAGGCACTGTGCAATCGCATCAATGACTTGCAAGACCAGTTGGACAAGCACCACATCATCGTGGAGAGCATCAACGTAGGTGGCGGACTGGGAATAGACTACAACCATCCCAATCGCATTCCCGTTCCCGACTTCCAGGCATACTTCGACACATATGCACGATTCCTCAAACTGCGACCCTACCAGACATTGCACTTCGAACTGGGACGTGCCGTAGTGGCTCAGTGCGGAAGCCTCATCACACGTACATTATACGTCAAGCAGGGTGACTTCAAGCAGTTTGCGATTGTGGATGCAGGCATGACAGACCTAATCCGTCCAGCACTATACAACGCTTACCACAAGATAGAGAACATCTCAAGCGATGAGCCTTTAGAGACCTACGATGTGGTAGGACCGATATGTGAGTCGAGCGATGTCTTCGCCAAAGCCATCGACCTTAACAAAACTCACCGCGGTGACATCATTGCCATCCGTTCAGCTGGCGCCTACGGAGAGATAATGGCATCGGGCTACAACTGCCGACGACTGCCCAAGGGATATATAACCGAAGAACTATAACACAGGATGAACGTACTTCACTTCCATACCAAAGACAAACTGTCGGACTTCCATAACAAGTTCCGTGATGACAAGCCCGATATCGTCCATATCCACGGAGTCTGGAGCATAAAGGCGTGGTGCGTGGAGAAGTATGTACACTATAACCGCAAACCCATTGTACTGTCACCAGGCAGAGACCTGATGCCCTGGCATGTGCAGCATCACTTTTGGACGATGAAGTTGCCTATGCTTGTGGTGTTCGTAAAAGGAATGATCTCAAGGGCTGAAGCAATTCAAGTGGATAAAAAGCAGGAGAAAGACGAACTATTCACCCTCACGCTTTTTCCCAGCATGGAGAACAAAACCCCGTGGAACCCGCGAGTAGAACTCACCGCCGACACCGAAGCACTATATAAAAAGGTGGTTGACTCGAATCCGTTCCTCTACTTCACCGACAAGGAAAAAAAATCCGAAAACACCCTCCTCAGGCTGGGTCTTGCCAAGGACGAGGAAAGCAGCATAATATCTACCGACAGCATCAACATGGTTCAAAAGCTAAGTCAGGAGGAATGGCGATGCATTGCATTACATGCCACCGACGAGAATATATTAAAGGAAGTGAGCATCGCCGCCAACTCGCTGGTACAATCGTCCCCCCTACCCGACGTATCTAAGATAGACCGTTTCCCGGCAATCATTAAGAAAGAGAGCAATGCGTTGCCAATGGACAAAGCACTGATGAAGAAACATCAGTTGGCAGAAGTTGTTGACGAGAAACATGCCTCACAAGCAGAACAGACAGTATGCATGGCAATACTGAACACGTTACACCTCATTGAAAAAGAAAGTGTGTCACGAAGAGTTCTCGCCGATCTTTACTCACTGCTACGCTTCACTGATTACGACGAAAAGAAGGTGGAGCAAATGATGATTATCTTAGGAATAAAGAAAGAAACCGCCAGACTGCTGCAGATACTCAACGAGTCGCTGGGGCTGGAAGAGGGATACATGCCCTTCTACCCCGTCAACGACAGAAAGACGGCAAAGATAAGAAAAAGCTTTAATCAACTAAATATCCAATGAAACAACGCGAAGAAATAGAACGCGACATGCGCTACCTGCACCTGTTGGCACAGTCTTTCCCGAATATTGCCGCTGCCAGCAAGGAGATAATAAACCTTCAGGCAATACTGAACCTGCCTAAAGGAACGGAGCACTTTCTTGCCGACCTGCACGGAGCCTACGAGGCTTTCCAACACGTGCTGAAAAACGCCTCTGGAAACATAAAGAGAAAGGTTAACGAAATATTCGGCAACGAACTGCGCGAAAACGAGAAGCGCGAACTGTGCACACTGATATACTATCCTGACCAGAAACTGGAACTGGTGAAACAGGAGGAAAGCGACATCGACGACTGGTACCGCACAACTATCCACCAACTGGTTAGGGTATGCCGTGAGGTATCAAGCAAATACACCCGCTCCAAGGTGCGCAAGACTCTGCCGGCAGACTTCTCCTACATCATTCAGGAACTGCTGCACGAACGTACTGACGATATTGACAAGGCTGCATATATACGTGGTATTATCGATGCCATTATATCCACCGGACGTGCCGATGACTTCATCATTTCAATAAGTAGCGTCATACACCGACTGGCTATCGACAAATTGCACATACTTGGCGACATCTTCGACCGTGGACCAGGGGCACACCTTATCCTCGACATGATAAAGCACTACGAGAACTGGGACATACAATGGGGCAACCACGACATACTATGGATGGGTGCTGGCGCTGGCAATGATGCGTGCATCTGCAACGTCATACGACTGTCACTGCGCTACGGGAACCTCGCCACACTGGAAGAAGGCTACGGCATCAACCTTGTGCCGCTGGCAACTTTCGCCATGGAGACTTACGCCGATGACCCATGCACCGAGTTCATGCCCAAGACAAACGGCGGAGCCGAAACCATGGACGAGAAAAATGCACGACTGACAGCACAGATGCACAAGGCAATCGCAGTGCTGCAGTTCAAGATAGAGAACCAGATTTTCGAACGCCATCCCAAATGGGGAATGACCGACCGTTCGCTGTTCCGTAACATTGACTTCGAAAACGGCACTTGCACCATCGATGGAAAAGCCTACCCTATGACAAGTTGTCTCTTCCCGACTGTTGACCCTGCGGATCCTAACGCACTGACAGAAGAAGAGGAGAAACTGATGTCCCGACTGCACCACTCGTTCATTATCAGCGAGAAACTACAGAAGCATATCCGCATGCTTCTCTCTCACGGCTGCATGTACTCGATAGTGAACCATAACCTGCTGTTCCATGCTGCCGTGCCTCTTAATGACGATGGTACACCTAAGGAAGTATTACTATACAAGGACAGGAAATACAGCGGACGCGAACTGATGCACCAAACAGGGCTTTTAATAAGAACTGCCTTTCAGCAAGACTCCGACACTGAAGAACGCGAATACGCCCGCGACTACTTCCTCTACCTGTGGTGCGGTCCCGACTCACTGCTCTTCAACAAGTCCAAAATGGCAACCTTCGAACGCTATTTCCTTACAGACAAAGAAACTCACCACGAAGAGAAGGGTGCTTACTTCAAACTGCGCGACGACGCGAACATAATAGAAGGAATACTCGACGCTTTCGGAGTAAGCGGAAAGAACCGTCACATCATCAACGGGCATGTTCCCGTACATGCTGCCAGCGGAGAGAATCCCATCAAGGCAGGCGGTAAGTTGATGGTCATCGATGGAGGTTTCTCGCAGGCTTACCATGCCACTACCGGTATTGCCGGATACACTCTGGTATACCACAGCCGCGGCTTCGAACTCGTTCAGCACGAGCCGTTTACCAGTACCGAAGATGCCATACTGCGCGGAACTGACATCAAGAGCACGATGCAAATAGTTGAGATGTCTACCCATCGCATGTTAGTTTCAGATACCGATAAGGGTGAGGAAATTAAGAATCAGGTGATGGACCTGAAAAAACTACTCTATGCCTACCGGCACGGATACATAAAAGAGAAGCAGTAATTGCTTCTCTTTTATGTTTTTCGAGTCTGGCTAGAATATCTAGACAGTAGTCTTTCTAGAATGGTAAATCGTCTGCAGCTGCCTCACCCTCGGCTGTAGGAGCGAACGGGGCTGCACTTGCCGGTGGCGGAGGAACGGCTCCTGCTACAGGTGCTGCCTGAACACCCTGTGCGGCTGCCTGGGCTGCCATCGGGTCAATGCGCTCTACACGCCATGCACTTATGTCATTAAACCAGCGACCCTGATATTCGTGGCAATCGATATCGAAACTAACCCTAAGTTCCTCACCTGCCTGTATGTTCATCTGCTTCAGACGGTCATCACCGAACACCCTGAAACAACACTTACGCGGATACTGGTCGTGTGTCTCTATTACAAACTCCTGCGATCTCCAGGCATTTCCTGTCTTCGCAGATACTCCACTGCGCTCCTCGAGTACAGCAATGATTTTTCCTTCTATTTCCATTATAAAATCTCGTTAATTATGTTTTCAGCCAACAAAATTAGTAAATTAGTTCTAAAATAAGAAACTTTTTTAGTGTTTTTTTTGTTTGTCCTTTTTCTTTTTTGTATTTTTGTGCTCTAAATATAAATCATCAGATAGAAACAAAATCAAATAAACAAATAATATCAATGAGACTTACACTTTCAAGTTCGGCGCTTAACAGCCGCCTCGCAACATTATCAAAGGTTATCAACAGCAAGAACAGCCTGGCAATCCTCGACTGTTTCCTTTTCGAAGTATCTAACCAACAGCTTATCATTACTGCTTCGGACAGCGAGAACATGATGCGTACAAGCATCGCGCTCGACTCCGCTGACAGCGAAGGTCGTTTCGCGATAAGCAGTCAGACCATCCTTGATGCTGTAAAGGAACTGCCCGATCAGCCGCTGACACTCGACGTTGACCTTAACTCAATGGCTGTTAAGGTTATTTATCAGAACGGTATCTACCAGTTCACTACCCAGAATGCTGACGAATATCCGGCAAGCCTTGCCATCGGTGACAACGTTACAACCCTCTCTCTCAAGTCATCGGTACTTGCCGACAACATTACACGCACCATCTTCGCTACAGCTAACGAGGAGTTGCGTCCCGTGATGAACGGTATCTACTTCGACCTTACTCCTGAGGCTTTGGCTATCGTAGCAAGCGACGGACACAAACTGGTACGCAATCGCAACCTCGCCATCCGCACCGCTGAGCCCAAGGCTTTCATCCTGCCGAAGAAACCGGCAACACTGCTGAAGAACACTCTCGACAAAGATGACACCGAAGTAGTAATCCGTTTCGATGAGCGCAACGCAGAGATCACCTTCGGTAACACCACCCTGCAGTGCCGACTGATTGAAGGTCGTTACCCCAACTACAACTCTGTAATTCCCCAGGGCAACCCCAACGAACTGACTATCGACCGCAAGACTCTCATCGGAGCACTGCGCCGCGTACTGCCGTTCGCAAGCGAGAGCAGCCAACTCGTTCGTCTGCATTTAGAGAACGGAAAGATAGAGGTGTCTTCTGAGGACATCGATTTCGCAACAAGTGCTAAGGAAGAGATAGCATGCGACTACTCCGGTGACAGCATGAACATCGGTTTCAAGGGTTCTTCGCTCAACGAGATTCTCAACAACCTCTCAAGCGCTGAGGTCACATTGCAGTTGGCAGACCCCTCTCGTCCCTGCCTCATCGTGCCTGACGACCAGCCGGAGAACGAGGAAATCCTTATGCTCATAATGCCAATGTTGTTAAACGACTAATAGTCATTTATGAAATTAAACCTTACAAAGCCCCTTGTTGTCTTCGATCTGGAGACAACGGGGCTTGACCTTGTTAATGACAGGGTCATTCAGATATCATACATCAAGGTAAATCCTGACGGGACAGAGGAACGTCAGAATCTATTCGTGAATCCCGAGAAACTCATCCCTGCCGAGGTGGAACAGTTGACCAATATCACTAACGATATGGTTAAGGATGCACCAACCTTCAAGCAGATAGCACCCCAACTCAACGAGGCTTTCAAGGGCTGCGACTTCGCCGGGTTCAATTCCAACCACTTCGACATCCCCATGTTGGCAGAGGAGTTCCTGCGTGCCGGTGTAGACTTCGACTTCAGCAAATGCCGCCTTATTGATGCCCAGACCATCTTCCATAAGATGGAGCGCCGCAACCTCGCTGCCGCTTATAAGTTCTACTGCGGACGTAAGATGGAGGACGACTTCCAGGCTCATCGTGCCGATCAGGATACCGAGGCAACACTCCGTGTCTTGGAGGGCGAACTCGACATGTATGCTCCGGGACGTCAGGAAGAACCCGAGCGCCAGCTTGCCAACGACATGGACGAACTGGCTGCGTTCTCGAAGGTTAATGACAACGTTGACTTCGCAGGTCGCATAGTATGGAAGGACGGCAAAGAGGTGTTCAACTTCGGAAAATACAAGGGCTGGGTGGTAACGGATGTACTGAACCGTGACCCTGGATACTATAGTTGGATGCTCTCCAGCGACTTTACTTACAACACGAAGCAGGTGCTCACCCGCATTCGTCTTAGAGAATTTAACAACCGCAAATAAATGCTTACAGGCAAACATATCGTATTAGGTATCACGGGCAGCATAGCTGCCTACAAGTCGTGCTTGATTATTCGCGAACTTATTAAGAAAGGAGCCGAGGTACAGGTAGTGATAACCCCGGCAGGCAAGGAGTTCATTACTCCCATAACCCTCTCCGCCCTCACCCACAAACCGGTAATCAGTGAGTTCTTCTCACAGCGCGACGGCACATGGAACTCACACGTAGACCTCGGGCTGTGGGCTGATGCCATGCTCATCGCTCCCGCTACGGCAAGCACTATTGGCAAGATGGCTCACGGCATTGCCGACAATATGCTCATAACCACCTACTTGTCGATGAAGGCTCCCGTGTTCGTGGCTCCGGCAATGGACCTCGATATGTATGCCCATCCGTCGACACAACACAATCTTGACATCCTGCGCTCTTACGGCAACCACATCATAGAACCGCAGAGCGGGTTCCTCGCCAGCGGACTGGAAGGAAAGGGACGCATGGAGGAACCCGAGAAAATAGTCGAGGAACTCACTGAGTTCTTCTTATCTCGTACCCCCGTACCTCCGTACCCCCGTACCCCCGAGAATCTCTCCTCTAAAAAGGTTCTCATTACCGCCGGTCCCACCTACGAGAAGATAGACCCCGTGCGGTTTATCGGCAACTACTCCAGTGGCAAGATGGGCTTTGCCCTTGCCGAGGAGTGCGCTCGCCGTGGTATGGAGGTAATACTCATCACCGGTCCGGTAAGCATAGAGTTAGCATCCCCAGCCTCTGGTCAGGGATGGGCTCCCATCCATCGCATCAACGTGGAAAGTTGCCAGGAAATGTACGATGCCGCCACCCGCGAGTTCGACAAAGTTGATGCTGCCATTCTCTGCGCCGCCGTTGCCGACTACCGTCCGGAGGAAGTGGCAACAACAAAGATTAAGCGAAACGACGATGAAAGTCTATTGCTAAAACTTGTACCTAACAAGGATATAGCCGCCGAACTGGGACGACGCAAGCGCCCCGAACAGCGACTTATAGGTTTCGCTCTCGAGACAAACGATGAGGAGGCAAACGCACAGAAGAAGCTCGCCAAGAAGAACCTCGACTTCATCGTGCTCAACTCCACCCGCAACGAGGGTACAACCTTCCGTTCGGACGACAACCAGATAAGTATCATT
>JAFTFC010000246.1 GCA_017449725.1 Prevotella sp.
ACCGCCGGTGCCGAAGTTGCTGGCTGCGCCGCCGTAGCCGCCGCCACCGCCGCCGCCGCCGCCGGCCATGCTATAGTTTTTACTTGCACTGTCTTCAATGGCGCATGTGCCACGTGCACCGCCAGCGCCACCGGATGTGCCGGTTGCGCCGCCCGTGGCATTTACCGTGATGCCATTGGCCACATAGAGGTTGCCCATGCTGCCAGCGGTATTACCGTTAGTACCATCAGTACCACTAGTACCATTAGTGAAACTTGGATAGTCTGGCTGTTGTCCTGCACCACCGGCACCACCGGTACCGCCGGTACCGCCACGAGTTCCGATGCCTGCACCAGCACCGCCGCCGCCATTACCACCAGTACCACCGGCACCGGTTTTAATCCATGAATTATACGAAAAGCTTGCGTTACCGCCCCTGTCTCCATCTCTGCCGTTGGCTGCATTACCGCCATAGGCATTGACTGTACCGCCACCGATGATGTAGAGCGTGTTGCCCGATGCCAATTCAATACCGGCACCAGCACCCGTGCGACCGTCGGCATTGGCTCCCTCGCAGGTAATCGTTAAGCCTGCGGGGATGTAGAGATACACCGTGCCATGAATCTTAAGTCCACTGTTACCATTACCGTCATTATCTGTCCTGTTATTAGTGAAATTCAGGCTTTTAGTGACGTAATAATAATAAGTGGCATTTGATCCACTCTGTGCAGCACCAAGAATTTTTCCCTGAGTGGTACCCTCAGTGATGGCCGTCCAATCGTCCGAGGTGGTCTGCGTCTGCTGATAGAGCGACTCCCAGCCGTTCTGTGCCATTGCCCCGCTGCCGCCTAAGAAGGCACCCAGACCGAGGGCAAGCATTGTGAAAAGTAATTTTCTTTTCTTCATTTTCAATTTAATTTTAGTTAATTATTATAATGTATTATATGTATTTTATTTGCTTTAATAGATGCTATGAGTTAGCAACGAAATCGTTTGCAAAGGTAATGAAAAGGTTAGGTTTTTGTGTGGTCGCGGAAGGCTGCCGGGAAACTTTTTGTAAATTTTGAAAAAACTTTTTACGATTTTGAAAACCGCCCCCGCCAATTGTAAATTTTGAAACTCCAAATTGTAAATTTTGAAACTCTTTCTTAATGAAAACAAAAACAATAAAAACCCCTTCTGTGGGCTTGATGCTCTCTTGAGAGCGGCGTGGTTCAAGCCCACAGAAGGAAAAACAGAGAAAATAATCAAGTAAATTGGCAAAAAACATCGTTTTATTTTGCCAGAATCAGTACTTTTTGTAAATTTGCAGCAAAAGTCTGTTCGACTCTATTGTTAGGACTTAGATTAACTAATAAAAGAAAGGACAATTAATATGGGAATGTATTTAGTAGGACTGTTTGTTGGTCTACCGTGCCTGTTATTCCTCATTTATACTTATACTCCTAAGGGTAAGCGTTGGATGAGATTAAACGGGCTACTCTGATTTATTTTACTGTCTTCTGCCAGAAACAAAATTATATTCCGCCGACCCTCCCTTCGGAGCCTCGGCGGAATATAATTAGTATGTGTGGAGAATTACTCTGGCTTGTCAGCCAGAGCCGAAGCAGTGGAGTCGAACTCATCAGTGATGGCTTTAAGCCGTGAATTGCGGTTCTCTACGATGATTGCCACATATAGTTCCTGCCCCTCAACGGTGGCATGAGTGGTTCGGATGGTGAATCGGTTGGGGTTAGCTGCCTTCTCGAACCATCGGATGAAAAGCCTGTTGCGACCAGCTTCGCGATGGTCTGCAGAGTCGCAGTAGTAGAGCAGTACATTCTCATACTCGCTGAAAAACTCATCGATGATGATGAATGTGATGGCACTGATATTCGGGTCGTGAGGCGAGCGCACGTTATCAATCTTCGATATAGCGAACTGATAGGTGTCACAGCCTCCGATAGGGTTCTCCTCGAGGAAGCGAATTCGGTAAAGTATACCTCCCTCGGTACGGAACTCATAGCCGCCACAAGCCTCCTTTACCTCGTAGGGCGACTTGGCATTGATATGTTCGAGCGAAAGTCTAATCATAGGAATACCACGTTTACGTCTTTCCCCTTGAACTCAGCTTCCAGCTCCTTACGCCACTCCAGCTTGTGCCTGATGGCTGCCTTTATAAAATTCAGAGCCTCTTCTTTTGTCTTCTTTACTTCCATAAACATCATCATTTATTGTTTCACGGTGCAAATATTACTTGTTTCCTGCGTACGTTTCGATGTGGCAGGTATGCTGCTTGGTATCGCGGTCGTAATTGATGCCGACGAGCAGCAGGTTATCGGTGTATTGCGAGACCTTGGCAGGATACTGCCGGCGCTTAATCTGGTCGATGGCAGTATCGACATCCTGACGGAACTTTAGTTCAACGACAATGGCGGGAGATACCACGTTCTTGCGCGGGATGAGCACGATGTCTGCGAAACCCTTGCCACTGGCTAATTCGCGGTGCATCACGTAGTCGTTGCGGGCGTAGTAGTAGGCAATGGAGAGCACACATGCCAGCGAGTTCTCGTTGTTGTAAGAGAGGATGCTGGTATTCTCATCGTGGGCGGCATCTACGGCTCGTGCCACTGCCTCCTCGTCGCCGTTGAGGGTGTCCTGCAATAGTTTGCGTGACAGGTCGATTGCCTCCGTTACGTGTTTCCAGTTGTTGCTCTTCACGGCATTCACCATCTCGCCAGCCACCTCGCGATTGGGGATGTAACATTGCGAATTTTCCCATTCGTATGAGAGATAGCCCAGATGTATGAGCACGGTGAACACGTCGTCCTTGCTGCGGACGATGGACATGTCGTTCTGGAACCTGGTGGGGTCCACGCTACAGCGTCCACCCGCCAGCATCTGGATGAGGTCATCCTTAAGCCCCTCGTAGTTCATCTGGATGTAGTGTGCCACGGCATCGTAGGCACCCGTCGACGCCCAGAAGCTGCGGCAGTATCCGCTGTCGATGTCCTGCATGACGCTGTTGGGATTGAAAATCTAGTTCTCGGGGCCAATTTCGTAGCAGTCGTACCACTTCACGAACTCGTCA
>JAFTFC010000247.1 GCA_017449725.1 Prevotella sp.
TATCAACCGCAAGAACCGCGTGCTGGTGAAACAGATGAAGCAGATAGACAGCCTCACCACTGTCCAGGAGTCTGCTACGGAAGACGACGCACTCTACAACCACCTGCGTGACGTCATCCTCGCCGAGCAACTTTATCTCAATCCGCAGTTCGGACGACAGGCCATTATCGACAAGTTCCAGTTGTCGAAGGAGCGCGTTGGTTCCGTCTTCAGTCAGGGCAGCGACCATAGTTCCCTTACGGACTTCGTCAACAACTGCCGCCTTGACCATGCTCGCCAGTTGCTTGCCAATCCGCAACTGAGCAACGACGAGGTGGCCCAACAGTCGGGCTTCGGCACGCGCCAGACCTTCAGCCGCAACTTCGTCCGTCGCTTCGGCCTCACACCGACGGAGTACCGCACCCAACTTTCTGCCACCGCTGAATAACAATCACCGCCGAGATTTCAAAATGAGTCTCGGCGGTTTCTTTTTGTCTGTCCATAGGGGGCAATTTGTCTGAAAACAGGGGGCAATGTGTCTTTGCTATTGCAAAAACGGGGGTGGGATCGTATTTTTGCACATAAAATAAATACAGGCGCCTATGAGTCCAGACACCATTATCATCCTGTTGGCGGTCGCCGTGCTAGTACTTGCCGCCATCGTGATGTTCCTGCTGTGGCATGCCTATCGGCAGGAACGGCATCTGAAGAGTAAGAACGAAGCCATCGTGCGGGAGATGCACCGCTGCGACCAAGTCATCGATCGGGCGGTGAAGTACGGGGTGAGCCGTGCGGCACTGCTGTAGCATAGGCCGAGCGTAGGAATAGATATAAACAAAAAGCAACAATACAATCATTATGAAACAACGAAGAATGTTCTGCACTTACCAAGCATTGTCGAAGCCATGGGCTTGGCTGCTGGTAATGATGTTTTCAATGCAAGTAGTGCCCGTGCAAGCGAGCGACTGGACACGCGACGATGGCTACTTCAAAGCCACCAGTTACAACGACCACATACGTTTCGAGGTGCTGCTGTGCGACCTCTACAGTACGAACACCTACAGCAAGGGTGGTTATATCCAGGCCGTCAGCGGTGGTGAGGTTCACAACCTCATCTACTTAGAGTACGCCTACAACAGCGACGATCCCGACAGCAACCCTACGGCACCTGTTAAAGCCTACATCTCGCATACAGGCGGAAAGGCATGGTTCGACGTTGGTACTGAGATTACCACATCCAACCAGACCTTCACGCTTAAAAAATGGGATAGCGACAAGGACTACCTCACTGCCTATATCGACTACTACTTTCCAGCCGACTTGTCGGGAAAAACATGGAACATACAATACAAATACACCCACTCCAACGGCTCGGAATATACGATGTCGATGAATTCCAGTTGCGAGTTCAAGGGAACGTTGGGAGTCTCGTCCTTCGATGCCGGCGACTACACTTGTGAGCGCATCAGCCCCAGCAAGATGAAGCTCACCGTGCCCAAGCTGCCTACCTACTCAGGCAAGGCCGACGACGTGCGTGAATGGTTCTGCGACTACGACGTAACCTACACCTTTACTTATACGAATACGGCAGGACAGGACGCCACTGCCACCGCAACCGGTAAGGTGTCGTGCGAGAAGAATAAACAAGCCAATGTAGAAACCGAAATCCCCGCCGCAGTGGGCAACCCCAAGCAGATTGATGTCAACATCACGGCGCGGCAGGGTATGAAAGACCCTACCGGCGAGTTTTGGCACCAGACCGACAAATACTACAAGGCCAAGGCCTTCAAGGTGGTGCCGCAACCTTCCGACCTCACCGCCGGCTATCGGCAGTTCGATACTTCCACCGACCTCACGTGGGCACAGCCCGTCGATACTATTTACCTCAAAAGCATTCCCTACGTCTATAGCATAGAGACCAACGAGCAGGGCGAGAAACTCTCCGGCAAGTCGTGGCATAAGTGTGATGCCCTGGACTGGGCTGCCAACAAGAAATCGCTGAGCTACACCGTCGATGGTGTACCCATCGGTCATTACTATAAATACCTGGTGCTCAACGTGCCGGAGATATGGACGAAAAACACTGGCACCACCGGCGTCAACCTGAGCAGTCCGAGCGACGAACTCATCAGTCGCTTGGGCGGACAGACCAGCGACGTGCTCAGCACCATCCCCGATGTGCGCATCTACGACCTGGAGCAAGACACCACCGTCACCAACAAGGTGCGACTGACGTGGAAATACTCGCGCGTGCCCGTCGGTGGCTCCGAGGTGAAGTTCCAGGTGCTACGCAAGACCAGCACGGGCGGTCAGTGGACGGAATTCGGACAGACTGTCACCGCCGATGCCAATCCCGCCGCAGGCACCATTGTGGCTATTGAAGACTCTACGCTGGCGAATGTATCTACCCGCTATACCTACAAGGTGCGCCTGTCACTGGAAAACGGCAAGTACACCTTCGAGAGCGGCGAGGTGACAGCGGGTCTGCTCCGAGGCACCCTGCTGAAGGACTTCGAAGCGTCCAAGGGTGCTCATGAGAAGGAAGTCACCCTGACGTGGAATGCCAGCAAGGCAGGCACGGGCAAGGACACATACCGCATCTGGCGGCGCTATGCCGATAGCGGCGACGACTTCCAGTTTGTGAAGACCGTCAACGACGAGAATGCGTCGGGAAGCTACAACGACGGCAACGCACAGCCAGGCTATTACTACGAGTATAAGCTGGAGGTATATAGCGGCGATGTGCTGCAGAACACCCTCTACGACATCGGCTTCACCCAGTCGCGCGGTGTCGTCAGCGGACATGTAGCCTTCAACTCTGCATCCACCACCAGCACTCCCGTTGAGGACGTGCGAATCTCGCTGCAATCCAGCGACACTGGTGTGGGCAATACCGTGACGGGCCACTCCATGCGTGTCAATGGTGCATCGACGGGTATCTACTGGGATGCCGACAGCACAACAACAGCCAAACTCTTCGGTCCCGACAAAAACTTCACCGTGCAGATGTTCGTACGTCCCGACTCGCTGCTGAGCGAGGGTGCGGTCATCGGCGAGATTCCGGGTGAGGGAAGGCTCGTGTTAGGAAAGCAGACGAATGGAGACTATGAGCTGATGCTCCAGAAGCTGACACCTGCAATAAGTACACCCGAAGTTATTGACCTCTCAAAAATATCTGAACACTACACGGCAAAGCATGGCGATATTCTGACGGGCACATTAAGTTATCATATTTTAAGAATTCCGAACGATGCCACTGTGATGCTAAGAGATGCAACTATCAATGGCTATAGTGGTGGTGCTTGCATTTATTGCCAGGGCAATGCTACTATCATATTGGAAGGCACTAATACGGCGAATTCAAGCTCCAAATTTTATCCTGGTATCCTCAATAACGGTACGCTCACCATCAATGGCATGGGCACACTCAATGCCACAGGTGGTAACGCTGCTGCAGGTATAGGTGGTGGCTCTCAAAATGAATGTGGGGATATCAATATATTAGGAGGTACTATCAATGCCACAAGTAATTTAATGGGAGCAGCAATCGGTAGCGGCTATGGTAAAAAGTGTGGAAACATTACTATTAGTGGAGGTGTTATCAATGCAGTATCTTCTAGATATGGTGCGGCCATAGGTACTGGAGCAAGTTCCATCTGTGGATCTATAACCATTACTAATACCGTAACCAGTGTAACTGCCACTAAGGGTTCAAATGCTCCCAGGAGTATTGGCAAAGGTGATGGAGGCTCATGTGGCACTGTTACTATCGGTGGCACGGTTTATTCTGATGGAATTTCGGACTCTCCTTATACATACGATGAAGGTGATGGCTCTTGGGCAGACAATTACGAACTCGATGATATATTTAAAGGTCATCTTATACCAGACCAATTCGTGTATGGTACTGCCACCGCTACTGGCATAAAACTGACATCCAACACCTATTCCCTGTTGACAGTAAGCAGGACAGGTGACAATCTACAGTTCCAAGTAAACGACAGTGATACTAAGACGCTGACTGCTACCAAACAGAAATACCTTGCTCCCTTCTCCGTAGGCGGTGCCAAAGACATCAAGACCGAGCAAGCCTTCAAGGGCTACCTCGCAGAGGTGCGCGTATGGGACCACGTACTGACCGACGAAGAGAAGAAGAGCAACAACGACCGCATACTGAGTGGTCGCGAGAAAGGACTGAAACTCTACTGGCCGTTGGACGAAGGACTTGACCGCTATGCCTTTGATGCGTCTTACACCAACGACCTTTCTAACGGTCGCCACGCCACGGTAGGTGGCAACATCTCTTCTTCTACCATCCTGCCTACCCGTGAGCAACTGTCGCGCTACGGTGTGACCGACAAAAACGGCGACTACACCATCGTAGGCATACCCTACGTGGGTGGCGGTACCACCTACGTTGCTACGCCAACGAAGGGCATCCACGTGTTTGAGCCACAGTCGAGGTCGGGCTATATCGGCAACGGCTCGCTGACACTCAACGGTTACGACTTCACCGACAAGTCGTCGTTCCCCATGCGTGGTAAGGTGGCCTATCAATATACCAACATTCCTGTTGACAGCGTGCAGTTCAAGATTGACGGCAGCCTTCAGCAGGTGTGGAGCGACTCCAACGGTGAGTACGAACTCAACGTGCCCATCGGCAGCCACCGCATAGAGGCATTCAAGAACGGTCACCACCTGACGGGTTTCCCACTCGCCGGCGGCACGTGGGACTTAAAGATGGCAGAGTCTGTGAACTTCGTTGACTCCACGCTGGTGAACGTCACCGGTCGTATCAACGGCGGTTTCTCAGATAAGGACGCACCCGTAGGCTTCAAGCAGAGCAAGAACCGCATCGGTCAGGCCACCCTGAAGCTCAGCTTAGGTAAGGACACACAGTGCTCGTTCAACTATGTCACCGATAATGAGGGTAATGCCGACTTCGGAACTACCGACCTGCCCGTAGCCTCTGCTACTACCAACATTCAGAGCACCAGCTACCGCGCGGCACTGAAGACCGACAATAAGGACACCTATTACATATATATAAAGACCGACCCTGAGACGGGCGAGTTCTCGGCATTGCTGCCGCCGCTGAAGTACAAGGTGGAGAGCATCCGCTTCGCCGGTACCGATAATCCCTACAACGATGCCAGCGTCTTCACGCAGAACCTGCCTGTGATTGACGCTACCACCGTTGTCAAGGAGAGCATGAAGAGCGACACACTCCCTGGTAGCAGTCAGAAATATGAGTATAGTGCGAAGATGATGCGCCAGTATCGCAGCGAAACTTCCATCAGCGTGGCGCAGACAGGATTCCGGGAGGGTGTGTTTGGTGAACGCCGTGTCATCATCACCAATACCGACAACAGTACCGACTCCGTCACCGTGCTCACGCTGACACCAACCGACTATACCTACCGTTTCAAGTACCCCATCTTCCGCCAAGGCCGCAGCTACAACCTCGGCATCGACGTGGTAGAACACTACAAGAACTACGACACTAACGAGGAATTCGACGAGATACCGCAAGATGCCTGTGTGCGCATCATCAACGACGGTAGTGCCACCTCCACCGTCTTCGGTGCGAAAGGCAGTATCAACGGTGAAGAGATAGAGATGGGTATGCCCTACGAAACGATGCAAATCAACGTGAAGCCCGACAAGCAGGGCCACCTCGATTATACCTTCGAGGCGGGCTGGCCCAACTTTGCCGATGGTCACCTGCTCAACATGAGCATCTCGGCACAGGTCGATGGACGCACCACCGTATGGAAGGCACCGGGCAAGAACCGTAGCACCGCCCTCGACATGATTGTGCTGGGTAGTATCTCCACCGGTACCAACTTCGTCACCGAAGGACCTTCGGTCGTCGATATGATCCTGCGTCGTCCGCCAGGCTCCTCTTCGGTAGCATCGCTTGAGAACAAGGAAATCAAGTCGTATGTAAAGACGAACATCACAAGTTCAGGTCACAGTGACGGCGGAGGAGCCTACATCAGCGAGGCACCCACATGGAAGGTGTCGCAGGGTAGTGTGATGGGCATTGCTATCATGAGTCAATCGACGTCTGCGGTTGTCTCCAACCAAACTGTTGTTGGTGACTACACATGGAATGATTCACAAGCCACGGGCAGTGACTCTACCTACACCACAACCGAGGCTATGACAACGCCTGCCAGCATGCAGTATGTCGATGAGCACGAGGCCTTCGAGCCGGAAGGTGGCGACACCTATATCGGTCGCTCCACCAACCTGCTCTTCAGCAAGGGTCGTCTGCTCGGCATCTTCAAGGATGGCGATGACTACGTCATAGGCGACAAGGAAGGCATCACCGTGGGACAACAGTTCAGCACCAGCTTCGTATTCCCACAGGCATACATCCTCAATACGCTTATCCCTAACTGGGAGGCCATCATCCGCGACCGCCTGACAACGGGACACATCGATGCCGACCACACTGTAGCAACCAACTGTCCGAAGATAGACGGTAAGGTGATGTACTATACGAAGTATAAACCCGGCGACGAGAAGTGGGGCACTGCCAATGCCGATGGCTCGGTATGGACAGATGACGAGATAAAGAATGCCGGCGGCTGCCCCAGCTATCGCTTGGTAAACGGCACCGGTAATCAAGTTGAAGATGAGGTGCAGATAGCCATCAACTCCATCAAGGCTTGGCGCAATGTCATCGCCGACAACGAACAGGAGAAGGTAGAGGCCATCAACGGCGGTGCCACGAAGATAGACAACTACTCCATAGCCAATAGTACGAAGGTGAGCCGCTCTACCTCCACTTCGATAAAGAAGACCAACGGTGCTACACATACCTACGACTATGTAGTCTCAGGAGAATTCAAGGAAGGTTATCTGTTTAACAATGCCGGTGCATACGCTATCATTCACGGAAAGACGATGAACGGCACTTCGGAGAAGAACGATACCACCACCACGCACGAGCGAACCGTGGCATGGACAATGGCAGACGGCGACTACCGCACGGCACTCTCTGTGGATGTCTTTGAATCGAACAACGGATGGGGACCCATCTTCATCACCCGAGGCGGACAGA
>JAFTFC010000248.1 GCA_017449725.1 Prevotella sp.
AGGAATGCTTTATTTAAGGGCATTGCAGGGCATGGATTTAATTTGCCTGTAATTTGCCAGAGTAAGAAATAACGTAAACATTTAGAATGATGATATTTGGAAAGAAGATAAAGGAACTCCGAGAAGAACGTAGGTTGTTGCAACGACACTTGTGCGCAGCCTTAGAGATTGACACTCCGATGTACAGTAAGATTGAGCGTGGAGAGAGAAAGGCAAAGCGTAGCCAGATTCCCATCATGGCAAATCTCTTTGAGGTTGACGAAAAGGAATTGCTGACTATATAGTTGGCAGACAAGGTGTTAGATACAGTTGCAGGTGAAGACGAAGTAATGAGTGATGCCATCCTCTATGCCCAAAATGAGATCAATTCTGTCCCATAGTATGAATGTTAAGACAAAAAGTGCAAAAAGTACATGGTAATCTTTGGTGGTACGGAGATTATTATGTACCTTTACAACTGATTTCCAAAAGAATTTAAGAAGTAGTGCCGTTTACGGATGTTATGTTCACTTACGTTTTAGCGTAATAACAGTCACCTCGGCGGGAAGTCCCAGGCGGAAAGGAACGAAGCCGCTGATGCCTGTGGAGACATAGAGCATACGGCTACCGTGATTGTAGCGCCCACCCCACTCCTTGTAGACGAGAGATACCGGTGAGAAACCGAAGAGAGAGACTTGTCCGCCGTGAGTGTGACCGCTGAGGGTCAGCTGGGCGCGGGACTGCGGCAGTATGGTGCGCCGCCACGAAGTGGGATCGTGCTGAAGCATAACGACGAAGGCACTGTCGCTGACTCCAAGGAGCGTCTTGCGGATGTCACCGCGTGAGGGGAAGGGTTTCTTGCCGTCGTTCTCCATTCCCGCTACAACAATGGAGTCTGCTCCGCGACGTATCGCCGCATTCTCGTTGAGTAGAAGGTGCCACCCGAGGGAACGCTGGAACTGACGGGTGAGTTCTTCGCTGATGCCTTTCTGTTGCTCACTCTCACCAAGATACATGGCGTAGTCGTGATTGCCGAGAACGGAATAGACTCCGTCGGGAGCCTGGATGCGACGCAGGGTCTCTCCCACCCGCTGGAGCTCCTCAGGGTGCATATTCTGCAAGTCACCAGCAAAGACAATAGCATCTGCCTGCTGTGCCTGAATGGTGTCGACAAAAACGTCGAGGGCAGAACGTTGCCATCCCACGAAACTTCCTACATGCGCATCGCTGAAAAGCAACAGACGATAGCCGTCAAACTCTTCGGGCAGATCGGCTGACGCGAAAGTTTCGAGATGCACCTCTATCTTACGGATGCCAAGAGTACTGCCATAGATAACTGCGGCAAGCGACGCAAGGGCAAGAACCAGAGGAATATGGAAATTAAGCAGAGTAATGGGACGCCTACGGCTGAACAGTGAACCAGCCGAAGAAAAGAGGGCAAACACTGCCTTGGGAACGATGAATATGCCAAAGAGAAAGAGGAAAAGGAATAGCATGGAAGCATCGCGCGGGGCGAAACCAGGCTGGAGAGCGAGGAAGACGGCGAAGAACAGCATCACCACACTGACTGACGAAAGAAGGCAGTAGCGCAGGGGCGACAGAAGACGGAAACGCCTTACATACCTAAAGTAAATATACATATCGGGCAGCATTATCAGCGCCACTATCAACCATACTATCCGTGCTATCATAGACAAATGAATTATTAATCCAATGCAAAAGTAGGAAGAAAACCGAGAAACAAAGGATTGAAAGATGTTAATAATGATTAAATAAAAGGTCTTAAATCTTTTAAACCATAATTATGATGTACCTTTGTAAAATTATGGACGAAAACAACAAGACAGTATTGATGGGTATGACTCCCGACGAACTGCTCGAAGTAACAGAGCGGCTGGGCATGCCTCGATTTACTGCTAAACAGCTCACTAAGTGGCTATATGAGAAGCGTGTGGACAGCATCGAGGAGATGACTGACATATCGAAGGCGAACAGGGCACGACTGGCAGAGGAATACTGCGTTGGAGCCTTGAAGCCAGTGATGTGCCAGAGTTCGGTGGACGGCACGAAGAAGTATCTTTTTGAGGTAAGATGTAAGAAGCAGGATATAAGAAACAATGCCGACGAACTCAAAAGAGTTGAGACGGTGTATATTCCTGACGGCGAGAGGGCGACGCTATGTGTATCTTCCCAAGTGGGATGCCGCATGGCGTGCCGCTTCTGTCAGACGGGACGGCAGGGATTTGAGGGCAACCTCACCGCTGCCGACATTCTGAACCAGATTCACTCGCTGCCGGAACGCGAACAGCTCACCAACGTGGTATTCATGGGTCAGGGCGAACCGATGGACAACATCGACGCGGTGTTGAGGGCAACAGAGATACTTACCGCCCCGTGGGGCTACGCATGGAGCCCAAAGCGGATAACGGTAAGTTCGGTGGGAATGGCATCGCTGCGCCGATTCCTCGACGAGAGCCAGTGCCACGTAGCAATATCGATGCACGCTCCGCTGCCAGAGGTAAGACGTTCGCTGATGCCGGCAGAAAACGGAATGAGCATCCGCGAGGTAGTGGAAATGCTACGTCAGTACGACTTCACTCACCAGCGCCGACTGTCATTCGAATATATAGTATTTAAGGGAATCAACGATACCCGCCGCGACATGGACCGAGTGCTGGAACTGCTTGACGGCTTGGAGTGCAGGGTGAACATGATACGTTTCCACCGCATTCCCGACTCCGACCTCGACGGCGTGGACATGCAGCATATGGATATGTTGCGCGACTATCTGACGGCGCACGGCATATTCACCACCATTCGCGCCAGCCGAGGTGAGGATATCTTTGCTGCATGCGGAATGCTGTACTCTAAAGAACGGGGTGACAGGGGTACGAGAAATGAATTAAACGCATAATATGATGAGTAGCATAGTACATCCGCAAAAGGTAATCTCGTTCCCCCGTACCTCCGCAGCCCCGCGCCCCCGAAAAATCGGCACTTCGATTCTCCTGTTCCTCATGCTACTCACTGGCTGTCGGGGAGAACTGAAACAGACGGGTGGAGCC
>JAFTFC010000249.1 GCA_017449725.1 Prevotella sp.
ACGACTACGATGACGACGAGATGGAGCATCAGGGCGGAGCGCTCGACCCGACACTCTATGCTATGCTGAAAGACCTGCGCAAGACAGTTGCCAAGCGTCACCAGTTGCCGCCATACGTCATCTTCCAGGACGTGTCGCTCGAGCAGATGGCTACGGCATACCCCGTGACCATGGACGAGCTGCAGAACATTCAGGGGGTAGGCGTCGGCAAAGCAAAACGCTACGGCAAGGAGTTCATAGAACTCATACGCCGTCACTGCGAGGAGAACCAGATAGAGCGTCCCGAGGATCTGCGCGTGCGCACCGTTGCCAAGAAGTCAATGCTGAAGGTGAAGATTATCCAGAGCATCGACCGGCAGGTGGCACTCGACGACATCGCCAATGCCCAGGGCTTGGAGTTCGATGAACTTCTCGACGAGGTGGAGGCTATAGTATATAGTGGTACGCGCCTGAACATCGATTACTTCATTGAAGAAGTGATGGACGAGGACCACGTAGACGATATCTATGAGTACTTCAAGGAAAGCGAGACCGACGACCTTGAAACGGCGATGGAAGAACTCAACAATGAGTACGACGAGGACGAAGTGCGACTTGTGCGAATAAAGTTCCTCTCGGAAATGGCTAACTGAAGAAAAGTAAAAAGGTAAAAAAGTAAAAAAACTACAATATGAAGAAACTAATCTTTTCGGCCATCTGCCTGTTGGCATGTGGCACCATGACGGCGCAGACCGTCGACGGACGTAACTTCGGACTTGACGGCTTCGCTGCCTACGAGGGTGAGGCGGGGACTAACCATTACCTCGCAGGTGCCACAACCGGCGGTCAGGGCGGTAAGGTGGTGAAGGCAGAGACCTTCTCGCAGCTTCAGGCGTACCTTCAGGCTAAAGACCCGTACATTATTTTGGTTGATAGGGATATAGAACCCGCTCCGCGTGCCTACGTCACTTCCCTTGACGAGGGGCAGCTCTGTGACGTTCAGGACGGCAGTAAGGGCGTGCAGACATCTTACGGCGAACGTATCCTCGTGGCTTCAAACAAGACCCTTATCGGAATTAAGAATGCTCAGACGGGAAAGGCACCGCTCTTCTCGCGCATCACTTTCGTGCTGCAGACCGTTCATAACGTAATTATCCGCAACTGCCGCTTCACAATGACTGGTGTGCCTATAATGAAGGCGGGCGAGAACAAAATTGTTGCTTTCCGTAGCGGTGAAGCTGTGCAGGTGGGCGATCCCGACTGTATCGGTATTCAGGCAGACAAGGAGAGTCTTGGTGGCGCAAGCAAATGCTGGGGAGCCCACATCTGGGTGGATCACTGCGAGTTCTTCAACGAAGGCAGCGACCAGGCAAAAGACCGCTACGACGGACTCCTCGACTGCAAGAACAACGTTAGGTGGGTGACGATTTCGTATAACTATTTCCATACCCATAAGAAGGCGTGTCTCGGTGGCAAGGGAAACAGCGATGAATTCGACCGCACCATCTCAACCCACCATAACTTCTACGAGAACATGCCCGAGGGCTCGCGACTTCCCTTGCAGCGCTTTGGACACATGCACTACTGCAACAACTATCAGGACAACTGCGGCGACGGCTACGACATCCGCAAGAATGCCTTCGGATATGTTGACGCCTGCTACTTCAAGGACACCAAGACCCCGGTGCACGGCAAGACCAGCGACGGCGGACGCGTAAACGTTCGTAAGGACGAGGGATATGACATCTTCTATACTGGCTGTACCAACCTCCTTGCAGGCTATACCAACACCCCTGTGACGGGTAAGGAGAAAACCACCGAGGTGCTCACTACCGACTGGGTTCCCACCGACACCTGGGCAGGATACTTCCTCAACCAGATAGACAAGACCGCCGATGTGCCCGAAGTATGCAAGAAGTACTCAGGCGCAGGCAAGATAGAGATATGGAAGACCTACGCCACGGAGATACCTGATGTCGATGAAGTGGAGTTCCTCAAGGCAGCAAAGAACTACAGCACCGGTCCGACGTATGACGACGAAGGTAACATCGTAAAGGGTGCCGACCCCGATCCGTCAAGCATAAGTACAGTAGAGAAAACCACT
>JAFTFC010000027.1 GCA_017449725.1 Prevotella sp.
CAGGCAGCACCCGGGTTGAGCTGAGTCAGACCGAGCTGAAGCTGGCACGGACCTTCCTCAAGCACGTCGTTGACGATAAGCTTGTAGACGGTACGGTTGTTACACTCCTCGAGCGAACCTACCGGTCCCCAAACGGCTGCCTTCAGCGAACCCTTGCGACCGTCGAGGGTTATCCACTGGGTCTTGTAGTGCTTGTGGGCTGTTGCTGAGTTGAGATAGAACTTCGCGGGCTTCGAGGCATCCTTGGAACGGAACTCCACCGACTTATTGACATCCTTGCCCTCGGCAATATGTCCGCGACCGATATAGAGTGCCTCCTTGGGAGAGAGGGCATACTCCTTGCCGTCAACGATTACCCATCCGTCACCCTCGCCGCAGTTTACCACACCGAGTTCACGGTTATAGAGGAAATACTTCTCTTTGATAGTCTTGTCAACGTCGAGACCCAGTTCGAGGAAGTTCTCGAGTTTCAAGGTCTTTGTCACCGGCATCGCACCGCCATAGATGAAGCGGTCGTAGTGCGAATAGGTGAGGTTAATCTCGTCGGCCGCCATAACCTTCTCCATCACGAAGCGGTCACGCAGCGTCTGTGTGTCGTAGTGCTTGACGTCGTCGGGATGACAGGCTGTCTGAAACTGTACGTTCTGTTGAGCTTTCATGCTCAGCGCGCCAAACATCATGGCAGCGATTAGTAGTGTTTTCTTCATTGGTTTATATTGTTTTTCGTTATTTCGACATTTCGATATTTCGACCGTTACTTGCTGATGCGACGGCGGTTCCATATTACCAACGCAATGGTGAGTACGCTGAGGATTGCCGCTCCGATGTACTCAAGGTACTTCATACAAGCGTAGATGAGCGTTGACAGCGGACTTGATGCGAAGTCAAGAGCACCTGCTCCGAAACCCGCTGGCACCTGAACACTCTTGTCGTCGGGGTGTATCTGTGCCACATGGTGAGCTGCGCTGGTGAAGTCGCCCGACATCCAGGTCACGAAGTAGAGACCGATAGCCATCACCACCAAACCGACAATGAACGAGCGGAGCACGTTACCGTTGGTATAGGGAAGTACCATTACAAAGACATAGAACATTCCGGCGAGCGATGCCAGGGGAAGGAACTGGTTTCCGGGAAGGACAACGGCGAGGACGAGTGTAACAGGAATGAGAAGCAGTGATACCACCAGCGTTGTCGGATGACCGATAACGAGTGCCGGCGACATACCGATATAGAGTTCCTTGTCGGCACCGAACTTCTTTGCTATGAGTTCCTTCGTAGCCTCAGCGATAGGCTTCAGACCTTCGATGAAGAGAGAGGTGATACGTGGGATAAGTTCCATCACGGCACCCATCTTGATGCCGAGAGCGAGAATCGCGGGGATGCCACCGGCGAAAATTCGCTCGTTGGGGGAGCCGTTTAGGAATGCTGGCAGCTTATCATTTTCTTTCGCCAGACCGTTAACGAGCTGATCCCAGCTGTCGCACGCCAACATACCGATAATAATTCCGATGATTATTCCAAGGAAGAGTGGTTCGCCGAAAAGACCGAACTTCTTCTTCATACCGTCAGAATCTATGTTTATCTTGTTGATGCCCGGAACATAGTCCAGACACTTATTGATGACTACAGCGAAAGGCATGAAACCCTGACAGAAAGGTTGCGGGATTGAGATGCCGTCCATATCGGGGTAGAACTTCTGGAACTTCTTCGCAGTAACGTCGGCAAGCACAAGGGTAATGATGTAGCAGATAACAGCTGCAAAGAAACCCCACGCCACGCTGTCGGTCATAAAGTAAACCACAGCACCGATAAATGCAAAGTGCCAATAGTTCCAAAGGTCAATATTTACCGTGCGGGTGCATCCCAGAAGAAGGAGCACGAGGTTAACACCAAGACATACGGGGATAATGAAAGAGCCGACAAGGGTATTATAGGCAACAGACGCCGCTGCCGGCCAACCCATATCGAAAACCTGCAACTGAAGGTTATAGATGTTTACCATATCCTTAAGCGCCGGACTCAACGCCTCCACCAGCAGGGCGGTAATGATACTAAGACCCACAAAACCGACTCCCACATAGAGTCCGCTCTTAAGTGCCTTGGAGAATTTAATACCGATACATACACCGAGAATGGTAAAGATGATAGGCATCATCACTGCCGCTCCCAGTCCGATAATGTAACTGAATACTTGTTCCATAGTTATAGTAGATTCTTTATGTTTTAAGATAGATTTGGCTGCAAAGATAATAATTCGCGAGCACAAAACAAAATTTCAGTCAAAGAAAATGTAAGCAAAGGATTATTATTCCTTGAAATACACTCTCTTTACCCGGTTGCTTACAGCCGTGAGCACCTCGTATGGGATAGTCTCGAGGCGGTCGGCAAGCTCGCTTACAGGAAGGTTATCACCGAATATCTCCACCATGTCGCCTTCCTTGCAAGGAATGCCGGTGACGTCGATCATCGCTACATCCATACAGATATTCCCTACGTATTCCGCCCGTTGTCCGTTCACAAGACAATAACCGTGGCGATTACCAAGACGACGGTTCAGTCCGTCAGCATAGCCGATGGGGATTGCTCCGATAACACTGTCGCGCTCCAGGATAGTGCGACGGCTGTAGCCTACGCTGTCCCCTGCGGGCACATGACGCAACTGGAGGATGGTGGTCTTCAGGGTTGAGACGCACTGCAGCCCACTCCCCTCACCGTGCAAGGCACCGTGCGTTGGCCACGGATCAACTCCATAAAGTCCGATACCCAATCGGCACATGTCCATCTGGCGCTCGGGAAAATGCTCGATACCGGCAGAGTTATCCATGTGACGCAGTATATGGTGGGAGAAGGCAGCCTGCAACTGGTCGGCTCCCTTGGTGAATAGTTCAAACTGTCTGGCAGAGAACTCATTGAAGTCTTCGCTGTCGCTACCCACAAAGTGACTGAATACCGAACGGGGTATCACAGCCTGCTGATCCTTCAGGCGGCGGATAAGTTCGGGGATATCTTCATCATTAAAGCCCAGGCGATGCATTCCGGTGTCAAGCTTGATATGTACGGGCATACCGGTGATTCCCTCCTTGCGGGCTGCCCTCACCAAAGCGTCGAGCAGGCGGAACGAGTAGACCTCAGGCTCCAGTTCGTAGTCGAAGAGTGTCTTGAAGGCGGTCATCTCGGGATTCATTACCATAATATTCGCGGTGATTCCTGCCTTGCGCAGTGCCACTCCTTCATCGGCGACAGCCACCGCGAGGTAGTCCACGCGATGCTCTTGCAAAGTCTTGGCAATCTCCACCGCTCCCGCTCCATAGGCATCCGCCTTAATCATACACACCATCTTGGTGTCGGGTTTCAGGAACGAGCGGAAATAGTTGAGGTTATCGACCACAGCGTTGAGGTTAACCTCCAAAATCGTCTCGTGCACCTTCTGTACAAGCAGTTCGGTGAGGTTGTCGAAGGCAAAGCGGCGTGCTCCCTTCAAAAGGATAAACTCATTGCGAAGCGAACTGAACACCTCACTCGCCACAAAAGCGTCAGTCGTCGGGAAAAAGTGTTTGTCCTCTATATCAAAACTTTCTGCCTCGGCACTTATCTCTGGTCCGATACCTATAAGTTTCTGCACTCCGCGCTCCTTCGCCAGTGCCGCCACCTCACGGTACAGTTCGCGCTGCGACCGTCCGCTCTGGTAAATGTCTGAAAGGACGAGTGTAAGTTTCAGTTGGGAATTCTCAGAACGGCGCTGCATGAAGTCGAGAGCTATATCGAGCGAGTTGACGTCGTTGTTGTACGAGTCGTTGACCAACAGACAACCGTTCTTTCCCTCTTTCACCTCTAAGCGCATGGCGATAGGCTCGAGCCGTGCCATGCCGTCGGCAATCTGCTCACTGGTCAGACCCAGCAGTAGGGCTATGGCAAGACATGTAACGGAGTTTTCAATAGAGGCTTTGTCTATGAAGGGGAGGGTGTATGAACCTTCCCTGTTGTCGACCCTATAAGATATTTCGCTCATCGCTCCGCGCACCTCGCACCTCGACACAAACAAGCGTGCCTCGGGGTCCTCCATCGACCACGCCATGCGACGTCCCTTATATCCGGAACGGCGGATGCAGCGGCTAACGATGTCGTTGTCGGAACAGTAGACAATAGTTTCGGCATCATGGAACAGCTGAAGCTTTTCCTGACACTTTTCCTCTAAAGAACGAAAGTTCTCCTGATGGGCACTGCCGAGAGAGGTGAACACACCGATAGTTGGCTGTATGATACCCCTGAGGCGACGCATCTCCCCTACTTCACTGATGCCAGCCTCGAATATTCCCATACGGGAGTTCTCGTTGAGCAGCCATACCGAAAGAGGAACACCTATCTGTGAGTTATAGCTTCGCGGCGAACGGGTGATTACCGAAGCCGACTCGGTCTCGTTGCGCAGCAGTTGGTAGAGCCATTCCTTCACTACCGTCTTTCCGTTAGACCCTGTAATACCAACCACGGGGATATTGAACTCGTCGCGATGGCGCTCTGCAAGGCGCTGCAGAGCTTCCAGCGTGTCGGGTACCACAAGGAAGTTGGCGCCAACAAGCTGTGGGTGGTAGGAAGAGTCTACTACGAAGTTCCTTACTCCTCGCCGGTAGAGGTCTTCGATATATCGGTGTCCGTCATTGCGTTCCGAGCGGAGGGCGAAGAAAAGTGTTTCTTCCGGAAATCGCAGCGAACGGCTATCAGTAAGCAGGAAACTAATGGTGGCGGGTAAGTCACCATAGCGACGTGCCCCTATAAGGGTGGTGATTTTCTCAATGGTATAGTTCATAGCATGTATTTATCTCAACGGTTGTTTTATATCTTGTATTTTCTTTTCAGGTCCTCCCATTGTTCCATGGTGCGACGCTTAAATTCCTTGTATTCATCGCTTTCGGCATCAAAAGGACGATGGGCGAGTGCCTGCTTTATAGGTCTGTATTCCTCTAAGTATCGCAGAGCCCGCTCCGAGAGTAGTGTCTCGGTCATGCGCTGCCAGATATACTCAATCGCCTGAGCCGAGGGGTGCAGCATGTCTTCCTTGTAGAAACGGTAGTCGCGTAACTCGTCGAGGACTATCTCATAGGAGGGGAAGTAGGTTGTTGTTTGAACTTGTAACTTCGCCGCAATCTCTCCAACAGCAAGCAGCAACGTCGCCTTTGACAACTGACTGCCGTGGAAACCGTACTTGGCATAGCGGATGGGACTAACGGTAAGCACTACCTTAACCTCGGGATTCATCTCGCGCAGTAGCCCGATAGTTTTCTCAATAGCTTCGCGGCATTCCTCCACTGACAGGGCGCGCTCTTCGAAGAGTCGCTGGGGGCGTTTTTGGCAGTTGTCCACCACCTTGCCCGTCTCTTTTAATATATAGATGTGGTTCGTTCCGAAGGTAAGGAAGGCGGCATCGAAGTGTTCGCCCGCCTGATGCAGGCGCTCCACGGTATGGAGCACACTAATGGGGTTGTACATTACTCCGAAAGGATTCACCGTGGCATCAAACTGCTCCTCGCGGAAGCGGCTTCCGATGTTATCGGCGAAACAGCTACCCACGAACAGCAGGCGCTCCCCGATGTCAATGCTCCACGGAGCCTTCTCTATGTCAACCTTCGTCCGAAACTCCATGTTTTCTTCTCCTCATATACAGCAGCACGAGTATCGCCAGCACGAGCAGTCCGCCGGTGATATAGGCTATCGTCTCGGTGACGAGGATGCTCTTGGGATAGAAGGCGAGGTCTATCTCGTGCTTACCCGCCTCAACACGGATGGCGCGAAGCACGTAGTCTACCCGTCCCACTTCCACAGGCTGTCCGTCAACCGTGGAGGTCCATCCGGGATAGTAAATCTCCGAGAACACCACTACTCCACCCTTGTCGCTGTTCACCTCATAGGTAAGGTGGTCGGGCTCATAACTCTTTATTGTCACTACCGACACATCGCCCTGCTCCTGGCTATCTCCAAGGATATCCTTGAAGCGCTTGTCAGCTACTGCCTCATGGCGCAGGTCTGTAGTGCCCAGTCCGTCGAGCTCCTTATTGGCATTGTCAACGTATGTCACCTTGTCCACCATCCACGCATTACCGAAGGTATATGGATTCTGCAAGGGCACGGTCTCACCGCCTTGCAGGGGAACGATGACATACTTCATGTTCAGCATGTTGAGCACCGGATATATACTGTCGCCCTTCACCTTGGTCATATCGCCGGCGGCATCGGCTATCGCAGCCATCATGCTCTGCATCTCTGGCTGTATATATGCATCAATAAGTTCCTGATAGCGACGCAGTTTGGCAGCATGGTAGCCGCCGATGCTCTTATGATAATACGATGTATTGTTCTCGTTGAAGGTATTTCCTGCGAGGTTTAGCACGCGGTGGTTGCCTGCCTCATTGGTGTCCTGAAGGATAAATTCGTCGGTCTTTGTCATCTGCTGCGGCATTTCGCGCTCACTCTTCGGCACGAACATAGCATCGTTGAGATAGCGTTTGTTCACCTGCCACATGTCCACGAGGCAAAGCACGATAATCGCTGCCACGGCATAGTCGGTGCGCATTTTCTTGAAATGGCACGCCAGCAGGATGGCAGTACCTATTACTATTATCCAGAACGAGCGCCAGCAGTCGGCGGTGAATACCGCCTGCCGCATCTCGGTAAGGTTTGCCATCAACGGTGAGAGATACTCGGCAGGTATTCCACTCAGCGCCTGCTGCTCCTGCAACGATACGAACCGGTCGAAGAACACGCCCGGCATCAAGGCGAACAGCACGCACACGCCCGCCGTGAAAGCAAAGGCAATAAGAATCTCGCGGGTAATCTGCCTACTAGAAAGTCTAGTCTGGCTAGAAAGACTAGACTGACTAGAAAGACTAGACTGACTATAAAGACTAGACTGACTAGTCTGGCTAGGACTAACCACCTCCCTCAGTGCCAGCATTGCCAGCAGCGGTATAGAGAATTCAGCAACTACGAGGATGCTCGCCACCGTACGGAACTTGGCATACATCGGAAC
This sequence comes from Prevotella sp., assembly GCA_017449725.1. Lineage (GTDB taxonomy): Bacteria > Bacteroidota > Bacteroidia > Bacteroidales > Bacteroidaceae > Prevotella. Next base: position 7,022 of record JAFTFC010000027.1, read on the forward strand.
GTAGTCGATGAAGAAGTCTGTCAGCGGCATGAAGTTACGACCCCATGACAGCAGTATCGAGAAAACTGTTGCTGCCAGGAGAGCCCATTTCATCGGACCTTTGACTATAAATAGACCGAGGATGAAGAGCATCACCACAAAGGCTCCGACATACACCGGACCGGCGGTCATCGGCTGGTCACCCCAGTACTGCCCCATCTGCTGGTATATCTCAAGGAAGTCATTGTCGGCATGTTCCATAGCCGTCTTGCTCTGCGTCAGCGGTGCCGACGCTCCTCCCTTGGTATTTGGGATTAGCAGGGTCCAGGTCTCGTCGATGCCATAACTCCACTGAGTTATGTAGTCGCGCTCCAGTCCGCTACTTGTCTGATTGGCGCTGTTAGCCTTAACCAATTCGCTCTTTCCGCGCATCGACTCCTGGCCGTACTCCCACGTGTGGTAGAGGTTCGAGAGGTTCATACCGATACCAATAAGGGCTCCTGCCGCACAAACGGCGGTAGCCTTAAGGAAATGCTTCATCTGCTTATTCCTCAGTGCGTCCACAAAGAAAGCGATAATCATGAAAAAGATGAGGAAGAGGTAGTAGTACGTCATCTGCACGTGGTTAGCATTGACCTCAAAGGCAGCGAACACCGCCGTAACGATAAAGCCCCAAAGGTACTTACCCCTGTATGCCAGAACTACTCCGGCAATCATCGGCGGCAGATAAGCCAACGCCATTACTTTCCACAAGTGACCGGCGGCAATGATGATGAAGAAGTAACTGGAGAAAGCCCATATCACAGCACCCAGGGCTGCCATCCACTGACGGAAGTCGAAGGCACGGAGCAGGATATAGAAACCGAGAAGGTAGGCGAAAACGAACCACACATTCTCTGGCAGCCACAAGTGGTAGGCATTCACAGCCTTGTTCAGTCCGTCCATACTCTTGTACGAAGGCATCATCTGATACGTGGGCATGCCGCTGAACACCGAATTGGTCCAACGCGGCGTCCTACCGGTCTTCTCCTTGAACTGTCCTCCCTCCATCACGGCACCCTTGCCTGCCGAGGAGTCGTGACGATAAAGAATCCTTCCCTCTATGTCAGCGGGGAAAAAGTATGCAAACGACACTGCCGCAAAGAGCAGCACCACCAGTATGTCTGGTAAAAATCTCTTCAGTACTTTCATCTGATTTTGCAATTTTGGCAGCAAAATTACAAAATAATTCATAATTAATAATGCATAATTCATAATTATTTAATACTTTTGCGACCAAAAAGGACGAAAAAACATGAAAATAGGCGTAATCGTTGCAATGGACAAGGAGTACGGGCAGCTTGAGAAGTCGCTCGCAGAGTATATCGAACGGGGTGAAGTGATACTGACAAAGTGCGGAATCGGCAAGGTGAATGCAGCCCTCGGTGCAGCCGAAATGATTCGCCAGCACCACCCCGACTGCATAATCTCTTCGGGATGTGCAGGCGGCAACGGTGACGACCTGCAGATTCAGGATGTCGTTGTAAGCAGCGAACTGACCTACCACGACGTCTATTGCGGCACCGCCATCGACGACTGCACCGTCTACGGACAGGTGCAGGGACTGCCCGCCCGCTACCAGGTAGATGCCCGACTGCTCGACACGGCACAGCAGACAGGAGCAAAGCCCGGTCTTATCGTCACCGGCGACTGGTTCGTAGACTCCAAGGACAAGATGCGCTCCATCGTCGGGAAGTTCCCTGACGCAAAGGCGGTAGATATGGAATCGTGCGCCATCGCACAGACCTGCCATATCTACAAGGTACCGTTCATTTCGTTCCGCATCATCAGCGACATTCCTCTTCGTGACACCGACGCCTCACAGTACCACGATTTCTGGAACACTATGGCGGACCGCTCCTTCCACGTCACCAACAGTTTCATCCGCAGGCTGATGGACGACAAGGCTGATGCCGTTTAATCTTTTCAGGATTACGCAAATTTTGATTTTCGTTAAAACATTCCACATTCCACCCTTAAAATAGGGCGAAACGACTGATAATCAGAGAGTTTGAAAATTGGAGGGGTGTAAAGTTCTGGAATGTCGGCAATACTTTTATGTTGTAACTTGTTGATTATCAGTGGGTTTGCTTCCAAAAAGTGCTTGAATATTCAAGTTATTTTGAGGTCGTTGTAAAGAAAATTCAAACCTGCGATTGCACAAAACCCTCGATTTGTGCCATTTTTGCCGTTTAAGAGGCGTTTTCCGACCGTGCTTATGGGTTGGTCTGACCGTGGAATAACTTTGGTCTGAGCAAAGTTATGGGTCGGTCAAACCAAAGTTATGGGTCGGTTGGACCGATATTATACCCTACTCGCCCCAAATTTGTAAAGAATTTTCG
>JAFTFC010000250.1 GCA_017449725.1 Prevotella sp.
CGATTTTTGTACTTTTAAGGTCCTTCATTCCCATTTCTCTGTTTCTTCTCACAAAAAAACGACCTCAAAGGGTGTAAGGGTGTCAAATCCCGATAAACAAAGGGCTGGAGCCGCGCACCCTGGGGTGTAAGGGTGCGCAAAGGGTGTACAGTCTGATTGAGGTTACGGCTCACCCTAAGCGAGGTTACGGCTCACCTTAAGCGAGGTTACGGCTCACCCTAAGCGAGGTTACGGCTCACTTCGACTGTGGTTATTCCACGGTCTAAGTATGGTTATGGTTTTACGGGAAATTCTCTAGAGAATTTCCCGCCGTCCTTATTCCATACTTGTACCGAGGTTATTCCACGCCGCCGAATTCACTAGAGAATTTCCCGCCAATCCTATACCATACCCTAACCAGCCTTATTCCGTACTTTCGCCGACCCATAACCATGCAACACCCTTTGTACACCCTTACACCCTAGGGTGCGCGGCTCCAGCCCTTTGTTTATCGGGGTTTGACACCCTTACACCCTCAAACCACGTTTTTTTTAGTTCATGAAGGAAAAGTCGGTCTGATTATTTCGCTTCTTCGCCGAGGACTTCGCGTAGTGGGATCATTACAAAGTCTCTTTCCTTCATCAGCGGGTGAGGAATTTTCAGATTGGGCATGTCGATGGTTATGTCATCGTAAAGTAGAATGTCGATATCAATAGGGCGGTCGTGGTACTGACCTGGGCTGAGGTTGGGCTTTCTTCCCATATATCTCTCTATGCCTTGGGTGGTCTCCAAAAGTTCGGTGGGAGACAACTGTGTTTTAACCATCACCACCGCATTGAGGAACAAGTTCTCTGAACGGAACCCCCACGGTTCCGTTTCGCAGAGAGAGGACTGGCGCTCCACGTTGCCAACCCTCTCTCCGATTAGTTCTATTGCCCGGCGTATGTTCTCCTCGCGATTTCCGAGGTTGGTGCCGAGCCCGAGAAATACTGTATGTTTCAATTCTTCAATTATAAATCTTTCAATCGTCCAGGATGAGCATAGCGTCACCATAGCAACCGAACTTATACTCGTGCTCTACGGCGAGTTCGTAGGCACGCATCACCAGCTCGTATCCGCCGAATGCGCATGTTTCCATGAGTAGGGTGGAGTATGGGTGATAGAAGTTGGCTATCATAGAGTCAGCAACTCCAAAGTCGTAAGGCGGGAATATGAATTTGTTGGTCCATCCGTCGTACTCTTTCAACTGTCTGTCGGTGCCTACGGCTGTCTCAGTGGCTTTCACAACGCTCGTTCCTACGGCACAGATATGCTGTCCGCGCTCCTTGGTGGCATTGACGATGTCGCACGCCTCCTGCGTTATTATCATCTGTTCGGAGTCCATCTTGTGCTTTGTGAGGTCTTCCACCTCGATGTCGTGGAAATTGCCCAGTGCGCAGTGTAGGGTGATGAATGCAAAGTTAATGCCTTTGATCTCCATGCGTTTCATCATTTCGCGGCTGAAGTGCAGACCGCTGGCAGGAGCCGTCACTGCTCCCTCGTTCTTGGCGTAGATGCACTGGAAGTCCTCCATGTCCTCGGGTGTCACCTCACGGCGGTCTACGATGTAGTAGGGCAGTGGAGCCGAACCCAGTGCAAAGAGCTCGTGCTTGAACTCTTCATGAGAGCAGTCGTAAAGGAATCGCAGTGTGCGACCGCGGCTTGTGGTGTTGTCGATAACTTCAGCCACCATTGTTGATGTCTCGTCGAAGAAGAGCTTGTTGCCGATACGTATCTTGCGAGCCGGTTCCACGAGGACGTCCCACAGTCGCATGTCGCGGTTCAGTTCGCGCAGCAGGAATACCTCTATCTTGGCGTCGGTCTTTTCCTTTGTGCCGTAAAGGCGTGCGGGGAACACCTTTGTGTCGTTGAATATGAATGTGTCACCCTCGTCGAAATGCTCCAGCACATTACGGAAGTCGAGGTACTCCTTGGGACGGTTCATGGTCTTCTTAACCATCTTGCCCTTCACCTTCTTCTCTACCTCATACTCCGAACCGTCAAGGAGGTTACCCTCTTCATCTTTCTTGAACAGGTCAATAGTCTGTGACTTGCGATGCAGAATCATCAGTTTGCACTCATCGCGGTGCATTGGCGGATTAAGAGCAATCAGCTCATCCGGCATTCTGAACTTGAACTGTGATAATTTCATATATTTTGTTTATTTCCTATTTCTTCGTTTGTTGTTGCTGTGATAGTGTCGGTTCATCTTCGATGGTCTGCCCGGCGAGCCACTCGTTGAAGTTGTCGAATGTGTGGCAGTCCTCTACACGGATGTCGCCAACACGGGTGCGTCGCAGTGCTGTGAGGTAGGCTCCGCTTTGTAGTGCCTCACCGATGTCTCGTGCAAGCGAACGGATGTATGTGCCCTTTCCGCACACCACTCGGATGTCAGCCTGCATCGTGTCGGGGTCGAAGCGCAGAAGTTCTATCTCGTCAATACGCACTGGTTTGGCTTTAAGTTCAACCTCCTCGCCCTTGCGCATCAGTTTGTATGCCCGTTTGCCGTTTACCATTACTGCACTGTATGCCGGCGGCACCTGCTCAATATCACCCGTAAGACTTTTCAGCACTTCTTCGATACGCTCTCGGGTGATGTGCTCGGTGGGGAAAGTCTCATTGACAGGATGCTCCATGTCGTAACTCGCTGTCGTGGCACCCAACTGTAGTGTGGCGGTGTATTCCTTGGTATGTTGCTGCAGTTGTTCTATCTGTTTTGTAGCCCGTCCGGTGCAGAGGATAAGCACTCCCGTAGCCAGAGGGTCAAGGGTTCCGGCATGTCCCACCTTCACCTTAAAGCCAGCCTTTTTCGACAGCACGAAGCGAATATGTGCCAGTGCTCCGAAGCTTGACATCTTGTAAGGTTTGTCAATGCCTATTATTACTCCCTCTCGCAGATTCATTATTTCTTGGTTAATCTAGTCAATATAGTATTTCTAGTTAAAAATCAGTAGCAGCGCTCCAACTATTGCACAGTAGATAGAGAAGTATATCAGCTTGCCTTTCTTTACTATGCTTATCATCCACTTGCATGCCAGGCAGCCCGAAGCGAACGCCGCCACGAAGCCAACTATGAGAGGCAGGGTGTCGATACCACCGAAGACTGCCTCACCCTTCATGGCTTTCATTACGTCCAACAACGCTTCACCCAAGATAGGAGGTATGACCATCAGGAACGAGAACTGAGCCAGTAACTCTTTCTTGTTGCCGAGAAGCAGACCGGTGGCAATGGTAGAACCGCTGCGCGAAAGGCCCGGCATCACGGCACAAGCCTGAGCCAAACCTATGATGAAGGCGTCCTTAAGCGATATGTTCTCCTTCTGTCGCGGCTTGGCATAGTAGGAGAATGCCAGCAGAGCCGCAGTCAGTAAGAGCATCAGACCCACTACTGTCAATCCCGAACCAAACACCTCTTCGACATAATCCTTGAAGAAAACACCCACGATGCCCACCGGAATCATAGACACAATGATGTTAAGGGCGTACTTCTGCTGTTCGTTGGGTAGCGGCTGGGAGGTGGAAAAAAGTCCACGGAAAATCCAAACCACCTCACTCCACAGAACAACCAGCGTACTGAGTACCGTTGCCACATGCACCATGACAGTGAAAGCCAGGTTGTCGGCTCCGTCGTTCATGCCGAAGAGAGCCTGACCTATGGCGAGGTGTCCGCTACTGCTGACCGGTAGGTATTCTGTAAGTCCCTGTATTATTCCCAGTATCAGTGCTTCAATCCAGTCCATCCTGCTTCTCCTTACCTTTATATACTATGGCGAAGATAATGCTCACAAATCCCACGAACGTTACCACGGGAGCCACCTTAATGGCGCGAGTGCCGAAAATGTCGGGATTGAACTCCTCGGCTGTAGAGCCCGGACTGCTCATGAGTATGAGTCCTATGATTACTACTACTATGCCTACGGCAAGCAGAATGAAGTTCATCTTTCCAAACGCCAAATTCCTTTTGTCTCGCATATTAGACATTCCTATTTTTTTAATTTTCAATTTTCAATTTAAATCTTATAAAGTTCTCCTGCTTTCATTCTGAGGAACTTGTTTACCGACAGCCACGTGCAGAACATGGTGATAATGAAGCCTACGAGCAGAATTGTCGCAGCTGTGATTGCCGGGATTTCCCATGTGATGATGGTAAGTATCTCCGGTTCGTAGGTGTAGAGGGCATACAGTCCGCCTCCAAGTACGGCACATGCCATGAACGAAGCCAGCAGACTGATGTTAATGGCGCTGCGGATGAAAGGCCATCGTATGAAACTCCACGATGCTCCTACCAGTTTCATTGTGTGAATAGAGAAACGGCGGGCATAGATACCCAGGCGCACAGAGTTGTTTATCAGTGCGAACGACACGTATGTCAGTAGTGCTGCCAATGTGAGCAGTATGATGTTTATCTTCTGCAGGTTGTGGTTAACACTGTCCATGAGGTCCCGCGGATAAGTTATCTCCGCCACCTTCTTGTTCTTTGACAATTGTTTTGAAATCCATTTCAACGAGTCGTTGTTGGCATAGTCGGCATTGAGTTGCAGTTCTATGCTTCCCACGAAAGGATTGCCGCCCAGAAACTCGCTGGGGTCGGTCCCCATTGCCTGTGTCTGTTCTTTCAGTGCCTGTTCCTTACTTATATATGTCAGGCGGTGAATGTATGGTCGTGTCTTCAGTTCCTTACACAATTTTGCTGCCTCGGGGTTGGTCATGTCCTCAGTAAGTATCATCGTTACAGTGAGGTTTTCCTTAACGTATGCAGACAGGTTATGAGCCGTCAGCACCGAGAATACCACGATGCCGATAAGAACCAGCACCATAGTAGTGCTGATGCAGAGAGTAAAGAACTGAATATTACGCGGCTTGCGTGACTTTTTATGTTTCTTTCCCATCTTTAAAAAGGTCGTATTACACCAAATTTCGTGCAAAATTACAAATTAATAAATACAATACAAAATAAATCTCCGTGAAAAATTTACTTTCTTTGCCCTTTTAACTTCTTTAACTTCTTTCGCTTGTAAAATAAATGGATATTCCTTACATTTGCATAACCTTAGTGAAAAAACACGGAGAAATGCTGTATTGGTTGAATAGAATTTGGGTATGGATGAGACGAAGCAGGCACAGCCGTGGCTTCGGCGTGCAGTCGCCTTGGGCATACCGATTCATACGCTACGTGGTGAATGAGCACTATCCTTACTACAGTTACGACGACCTGAAGCAGGAAATCCCCGAACTGAGCAGCAGGGAGCGGAAGATGTGCCGGCTGTACTTCCGACTGGCGAACTACCGACAAGCCGACGAGATGTGGAGTCTTGATGATGACGACCGGTTGAGTTGTGCGATTAGGGGCTATGTTCAGAGGGCGTGTAAGAAGACGAAGATTACTTATACAGACCGTGTACAGGACTTTACCACAGGCAGACTGGAGATGTTGCGCATAACTCCAGCCGTTGATATGGAGGCAGCGATGGAAAAGGCAATCGCGGCAGCCGATGTGCAGTCGATGGTAATAGTCGAGAATATTTACAAGTCTCCCCAGGCACACCGTATCTGGCAACAGTGTGAGGAAGACATCCGGTGCATCACTACGTTCGACCTGTATGAGTGCGGAATAATATTCTTCGACACTAAGCGTTATAAGGAAAAATATATTGTTAACTTTTAAAATAGATAAGACTATGGCTATAACAAGAGTTTACACAAAGACAGGCGATGACGGCGTTACCAGTTTGATTGGCGGTGTGAAGGTGAAGAAGACCAATGCCCGTATCGAGGCATACGGAACGGTGGACGAACTGAGTGCCCATCTCGGAATGCTGGCATCATGGATGAAGGACGGTGAGGACAAGGACCTTATTATCCGTACCCAGCGCAACCTCTTTACGGTATGTTCGTACCTGGCTACCGACAAGACACAGACACCCTTGGCACCATCGTATACACTGCCGGCAGGAGAGACCGACATTCTGGAGGAGCAGATAGACCTTATCAATGCCAGCATACCGCAGCAGACGGCTTTCATACTGCCGGGCGGAAGCCACGAGGCAGCACTGGCACACGTTGCTCGCACCGTATGTCGCAGGGCAGAGCGCCGCATCTTCTTCCTTGCGGAGTCGACCGAACTGGACAACGAGGTAACACACTACATCAACCGATTGTCGGACTATCTCTTCGTTTTGGCAAGAAAATTAAACTTTATTGACGGTGTGCGTGAAAAAACTTGGACAAAACAGAAGTAAATACGAAAAAATATATTACTTTTGCAGCCCAAATAAGAAAAGGTAAAAAAGTAAAACGGTAAAATAATAAAATAAACCATGTATTGGACACTTGAATTAGCATCAAAATTGGAGGATGCTCCCTGGCCTGCAACAAAAGAAGAACTCATAGACTATGCCATCCGCTCGGGTTCGCCCCTTGAGGTGCTCGAGAACTTGCAGGAAATAGAGGACGAGGGTGAGGTGTACGAAAGTATCGAGGACATCTGGCCCGACTACCCAACCAAAGAGGACTTCCTGTTCAACGAGGATGAGTATTAATTACGCATCACCGATATTTGGTCCGGTGAAAAGCCGCCGTCTTGGGGTGTCGCTGGGCATTAACCTGCTGCCTGGGGACGGTAAGGTGTGCACGTTCGACTGCATATATTGTGAGTGTGGACTAAACAAAGATCATCGTCCCAAATCAAAGATGCCAACTCGTGAGGAGGTATGTCGTGGATTGGAAAAGAAACTCTCGGAGATGCAGGCAGCGGGAGAGGCTCCCGATGTGCTGACCTTTGCGGGTAACGGCGAACCTACGTGTCATCCCGACTTTGCCGCAATTATTGACGATACGTTGCGGCTGCGCGACAAATATTTCCCAAAAGCTCGTGTGTCGGTATTGAGTAATGCTACTCAACTGCATCGCGAGGACGTGCGTGAAGCACTTCGTAGGGTAGACAACAACTGCCTGAAACTTGACACTGTCAGCAGCACATATATAAATAAGGTGGACCGCCCCACAGGGAAGTATGACGTAAAGGAGGTAATAGAATATATGAAATTGTTCCGCGGACAGGCGGTTGTCCAGTCTATGTTTATGAAAGGGGATGGGGTGGACAATACGTCCGAAGAATTTGTCGAGCCGTGGCTCAAGACCATACTTGAGATAGCTCCGCGAGAGGTGATGATTTATACAATAGACCGAGATACTCCTGTAGGCGGACTTGAGAAAGCAACGCCCGAAGAACTTAACAGCATTCGTGACAGAGTGATTGCTGCTGGTATTCCCTGCTCGGCATCATATTGATACATCACTGCTGTCTCCACATCATCGTTATTGTGCTGCGTTTCAGGCTTATTATTCCGTCTTTCTCCATACTGTGAAGTTCCCGTGACAGGTTAAGACGGCTCTCGCTGATAAGGCGTGCCAAAACTTCCATCTTTATATTCAACGATTTCTTTCCTGCGGGGTAGATGCATCTGTCTGTAATGAAACGCACTACCTTGTCGCGGATGTTTGCTGGCGGCTGGCGTAGCGGCTGATGTCCGAGGCGCTGGCTTTGGGTAGTGATGATGTTGAGTATGTTGAGACGGAATACCTCATACTTTTCTACAAGCTGAAGCGCTTGTGGCTTGCTGAGGAAGAGAATATTACAGTGGGAGAGGGTGGTGAATGAACGGGAGAAACGCTGCGTCATACCAAAGAGTCGTTCGGGCTGGAGTACTAGTGGTGCGGAGAGTTCCTCGCTGAGGGTGTAACTGCCGTCGTCGGCACGTACTGTGGCAAGGATAGTGCCGTCGAGCACGAAATAGAGCCCATTACACGCCTCACCCTCGGCTACAATAGTCTTGCCTGTGGCTACCTTGCGGAAGTCAAAACGGGTGTGCCCGACTATCTCACTGAGGTCGGCATTGCTTATTCCCTGGAACAGTGGCAGTTCTAAGAGTCTATTGATAATGCGGGAGAGTGCCATGTCTGAAGGTTTCCTTTGCTGTCGGAATAGATAAAATAGACGAGCAGGTCGGGATGGCGTTCAAGCACTTTCTTGGCTTCCTCCATACCCATTACCATAAAGGCGGTAGCGAAAGCATCGGCGGTGGCGCAGTCGTCGGCAAGGACAGTGGCAGAGAGCAGGCTGTGCTGCACGGGGTAGCCAGTCTTTGGGTCGATAGTATGTGCATACTTGCGTCCCCCCTTATAGTAGAAGTTGCGGTAGTTGCCGCTGGTTGCCATAGCGCGGTTTGTAATGTTTAGCACGGTCTGCAACTCTCCTTGTGTGTTCAGCGAGTCGTCTGTAGGTTTCACAACGCCAATCTTCCACGGCAAACGCTCGCGGTTAATGCCCTGAGTAACCACTTCACCTCCTATCTCAACCATGAAGTTCTCGATGCCTTTCCGACGCAGGAAACGCGCTATGACATCGCTGCCATAACCCTTGGCAATGGCAGCAAAGTCGAGCGAGCGCCCATCTGCCCTCGTTCCTCGTATCTCATACTTCGTATCATGAACAATTTCCACCTTGTCGAAACCGACGAGGCGTAGCAGACTATCTACATCGTGGCGGGTGGGCATATCTCCACTCTTGAACCCAAAACCCCAGGCATTTACGAGGGGTGCTACGGTTGGATCGAAAGCTCCGGCAGTGGCTTGGTATACGGCTTTTGATTTGTTGAACACCTCGCGGAACATATCGCTCAGTTCGGGATTCTCGCCTCGATTGATTTTTGCCACAGTAGACTGCTGATTGAACATGGAGAACTCGGCATCAACCTTTTTCAACTCTGCCTCGATTTCGTCCTTGAGGTCGTCGGCATACTGATAACTTACGTTATATACGGTACCAAATATCATTCCCGTATTCTTCTGGTAGGGAGTGCTGTGCTGCTGACGAATTATCAGTATTGTACCGATAATCAGCGCCAACAGAAATAGTGCCTGGAGTGTTCTCTTCTTGTTCATATCACGATAATAAGGTTAAATGTTCCGCCAATGACCGATGAACCGCTCTCGCCGTAGCCCGGTACGTACCATGCTTCACCAATGTCTCCTTCTGAATGCGAGATGCGAGTCTTGTAGCGGGCGCTCCAACCAAGGTGGACGGGTCCCCAGAGTTTCGCCTGCACTCCGAATACTATCTCTATCCAGTGGCAGTTGGCGGAAATGTCGCTGGCGGAATAATCGCTGACACCTCCCCACACAGGATCGAGTAACTCGGGTCGGCTGATGTCATACTTGAATGAGGTGAAGGCATAGCGACCACCGACATACAGGCGGTAGTCATCGTGCTTGTTACGCAGGATGTTGATATCTGCTCCAATCTTGCCATAGGGAGCAGAGGTCTTGTAGCGTATGCCTGTGATGTCCTCCATGTGGTTGGTATGTCCGTAGCCCAGTTCCACAATGGGGAAATACTTGTCGCGTAGATTCAGCCTTAGCGCACCCTCGTAGTTGCCGTAGTCGCTGAAGGCTTTCATTAGCGGTCCCACACCGTCGATTGACAGCTCCACGCCACGCAGAAAGGCAACGGAGTCTTGTGACTCGCTGTCGACATAGTGCTTCTGAGCACTTGCCCGTGTTCCCGTGAGAAGCATTAGGCTAATCGCGAGGATGCAGATATATGCGGAAGTGCTCTTTGCTGCTGTCATAGTCAACTTCTTTGTTATAAATAACTACTGAATCGATGGCATGGGTGGTTGTGCTTACACCGCTTATGGTATGGAAATATGTGGCGGCACATTCAATCGATTCGAAGTGCATGCGATCAGTTTTGGAGACAACGACGGTGTCGCGGCGTGCCACGTTTTCATTGCTCTTGAAGTCGAAGAAGAATGTGTCGCGCTCGTTGGTGTAGCTAACAGGAACCGTGAACGTCGAGTCTTTATATAAGCGGTTTACGAGTACTGAGTCAATTCCCGTTTTGCGGGGAGTGCTGATAGTCGTGGTGTCGATAAGCGTGTCGCGCTGCTGAGAGGCATTGTAAACACCGTAGTTCAACCTCACCATACTGTTCAGCGGACATTCCATAGAGGAACAGGCTGCCAGCATCGCCAACAGCATGATTGCCAATATGTTACGTCCCGTCTTCATGCTTTGTTATTCTTAATTTCTCGTCGCTTCACTCTGAGGGCTACGGTTCTTAATTCGTGAATCCAATCTCTGCTTCCACCTGATAGTTGTTCCTGTCGGCAGACGAACGGCTGATGAGGTCGCCCAGGAAACCTGCAAGGAACAGCTGTGTGCCGATAAGCATCGTCGTTAGGGCTATGAAGAACCACGGCGATGAAGTAATCAGACGCTGCGGAATGCCATTGGCAAGACAGAAAAGTTTGTCGATACCCAGATAGAGTACTGCCAGGAAACCGATGAAGAACATAACGCTGCCCAGGAAACCGAAGACGTGCATCGGCTTCTTGCCGAAGGTTGAGAGGAACCACAGTGTGAGAAGGTCGAGATAGCCGTTCACGAAACGGTTCCAGCCCATGAACTTGGAAGAACCGTACTTACGTGCCTGATGGTGAACCACTTTTTCGCCAATCTTGGAGAATCCAGCATTCTTAGCCAAATATGGTATGTAGCGGTGCATCTCTCCATACACCTCGATGTTCTTGACTACCTCACGACGGTAAGCCTTCAGTCCGCAGTTGAAGTCGTGCAGATTCTTAATGCCGCTGACCTTACGCGCTGTGGCATTGAAGAGTTTCGTAGGAAGGGTCTTGGACAGCGGGTCATGGCGCACCTGCTTGTAACCGCTGACGAGGTCGTAGCCGTCATCGGTAATCATGCGGTAAAGTTCGGGAATCTCGTCGGGAGAGTCCTGCAAGTCCGCATCCATTGTTATTACCACATCACCCTTTGCAGCCTTGAAACCGCAATATAGCGCCGGTGACTTGCCGTAGTTACGGCGGAAACGGATGCCCTTAGCCTCGGCATGCTGCTTAGAGAGTTCGCTTATAATGTCCCACGAATGGTCCGTAGATCCGTCGTTGATGAATATCACCTCAAACGAAAACTTGTTCGCCTTCATTACTCGCTCTATCCACGCATAGAGTTCTGGTATCGATTCTTCTTCGTTGTAAAGAGGTATTACTACAGATATATCCATATTTTCAATATTTATTTTCTTGGTGCAAAGGTAGCGCAAATCGTATAAAATACCAAATTTTTTGCCTTTCATTTGTTCATTATCAAAAAAAGTTGTACCTTTGCAGCCGCAAAATACGGGCAGTCCTGTACGGCCAGCTCCCTCGGAATCCCCCAGGATGGGAACATAGCAAGGGTACTTGGTTGTAGCGGCGCGATACAGTAAGCTGCCCACCCGCCTCTTTAGCTCAGTTGGCCAGAGCACGTGATTTGTAATCTCGGGGTCGTTGGTTCGAATCCGACAAGAGGCTCAAAGAAATAAAGGGAGATTCCCAGACGGGAGTCTCCCTTTAACTATCTGATTAGCAGGCGGATTACTTAACCTCC
>JAFTFC010000251.1 GCA_017449725.1 Prevotella sp.
AGGCAGGAATCCCACTTCCTCGATATATGCCTCCAGTCCGGCTGCCGAATAGATGTCTCTTCTTTTCATTCAGGCTTGATTCTTTGATTGGATAAACTGCAGTTCGGCTTCGAGCATCGCGAGTTTGGGCATGGCGAAGCCGGCTTTTGCCGCCTCGGCAATAGGGCGCGAATAGAGATAGGGGATCTCCATCGGCCGGCAGTGGTCGAAGTCGAGTTTCATCGAAGGGCTATACGGCACCATGGCGTCGGTCATCGCCATCATCTCGTCGGCAAAGGCGGGGTCGATGCCCGTCACTCCCAGTGCCTGGGCGGCTCCGATGACTTCGAGCATCTGGTCGTAGATGAGCCGGCGGGTATGCGGATTCTTCAACAGGCGGTCGGTGGAAGTGTTGAGCGCCACCGTCATTCCGTTGAACGGCATGTTCCACACCGCCTTCTTCCAACGGGCTTCCGCGTAGGGGACCTCGGCAGCCTTGATGCCTGCGTCCTGGAGGTCTGAGAGCAACCGGGCAAAAGGCTCCTCTGGACACGAATAGTTGCCGAGATTGATGTGTCCGTAACACTGATGGTCGATGTGTCCGGGTGCTATCTTTCCCGAACAGATGAATGCCAGCCCGGCAACGATGTGCAACTGCGGGAACGTCTCTTGCAGGTCGGCCTCCAGCCCGATGCCGTTCTGTATCAGCACCACCGTGGTGTCGTCATCCACTATCGGTTTCAGCATGCTGGCCAGCAGATGGTTGTTGGTGGACTTCAGACACACCAGCACGACATCGGTCTTTGGCATATCGCGCGTGCTGTCGTACGCCCTGACATTGTCAAGATGGAAATCGCCGTCGCAGGAGTCTATCTGCAACCCATGCGCTTTCACATACTCATAATCCGTATGGAGCAGAAAATGGACTTCCCGTCCCGCCTTCATGAGTCTGCCGCCATAGTATCCTCCTATTGCTCCTGTGCCTATAATAGAATATGTCATAACTGAATTATCTTTTTAGCGCTGCAAAGATAATCAAAGTTAATCTTTCTGCAAAAGACTTTTGCAATAATGAATCAGATTTTTATCGCAAGGAGGAGGCTCCTGTGACATTCTTTCAAACAGGATTAAACATGTCGTGGATTATCACTCGCTCCTGCCCAGTGCGCCCCACAAGAATATAGAGGCGGGAGTCAAAGAATATCTCGTCGTAGATAAAATCGGTCTCAAACTCTTCTTGCATCAGCGAATAGATTGCCCACTTGCCTTCGTCGTTCATAACGTGGGCGTAGTGAGCGCCGATTCTTATATCTTTGTATATGGGGGGCAGTAGATGAAAACGTTCGTAAGCAAGAAGCCCCACCTTGTCCTTGTGCCACACGCGGCGGAAGAAGGTGTAGTAGTCGTCTGCCTGACGAAACTCTTCTAACAATTTATGCGGGAGGCTTTCAACATCGAGGTCGCTCAACAGGAGCAAGGGATCTATCACCAGCCATACCTTAAGGATGCGCGACTTGGAATGGATACCAACGTGCTTCAAGTCGTCTGGCGTATACACTCGGCGGTGAACCTTGAAGCGGGTGAAATTAAGCACATTGACGAAGCGCAGTTCGGGATGGAGCACCGACAGATAGCGTGCCAAGCCATAGGTGATGCAGAGGTTATATAATCGGTCGTCCTCCTTTAAGTAATTGCAATGCCCAAGCAGGAGAAGGTAACGGTTATAGGTCATGTGCTTCCATGCCCAGTCGTGGCGTCGGATGAAATATCGCCAACTTTTGCGCATACCTTTCTCGGGTCGTATGTATCTAAGCGGACGTCCGCCAACGAGCCGGTGAACCAGTTGGGCATAGTTTGTACAGTCGTATGCAGCAATAGTGTAAATATGTCGGTCGCCCATTCGCGCCAGTTGAAAGTCGTCTTCCCACCAACCATTGAACTTCAGTGCCAGCGACAGTTTCAGCAGGTAGGCATCGGGGGTGTCGCGCCATTGGTATGCCCTCTCCTTCCAGCCTCCGTACTTACAGCGCGGCAGTCTGGGGTCGGGCAAGTATTGCCGTACGAATACCCGCAACCGCTTTATGCTCTCTTGACGACTCTGCTCCTGAATTGCTTTACTTGCACGATGCTTAGATTGTTTCTGGGGAAAGACCTCGCTGATTAGCGGCATAACTCCCTCGAGGTCGTTAATCTGCCGTATGATGTGTCTCACCGTGCAGCGGCACATTCTCTTAATAAGACTCTTCGCCTCGTCACCGTCTACATGAGGCAGAGGCGACCCCACCGCCTTGCGAAACAAATCAGCGGCTATCATCTGTCGTTGCACGCCGTCCCATTGTTGGCTCGTCAGTCCCTTGCCAAGCATCAGACGGACATAGTATTTCACTATGGGTACGTGGTGGAAACTGTACTGGGTGCCCTTGACACAAATATAGGTTACGCCCTCTTCCTCATCGAGGTCTATAGCGACTCCTGCAATTGGATGATGGAGCAGCCACACGAAAAGACGTGCCACCATACCCTTGATATAATGGTATGAAGTAAGGGTCTTGCCCTCTTGAAGTTTGACGATGGCGTTTAGCAGGTTGAGCGCTGTCACCGACTTTTCAACATCATCAACATTAGTTGGCGGGAACGTCTTTTCAACAACCGCTCCCGCCATAACAGTATATTTGTATATTTGCATGTCCAGATTCTAATCACATAAGTATTGCCGAGGATTTCATTCTGAGATTACTATATTCATATTATTATATGTAAGGTTACTGATTATATCGCTGCAAATATAAGAATTTATTTCAAAAACGTCAAATTTATTTTGCTTTTTCCACACTTAATCGTACCTTTGCCGCGATGAAACATACGAACATTGCAATATTCGTGTCGGGAGGCGGCACTAACTGCGAGAACATAATAAGGTATTTCCAGGGCAGTGAGAAGGTAAACTGTGTGCTGGTGGTGAGTAACAAGGAGGATGCTATGGCACTGACACGTGCTGAGAGGTTGGGAGTTCCAACCGCAGTTGCCCCAAAGGCAATGCTCAACGACCCAGACTTCATGCTGCCGCTGCTGCGCAGGTACGAAGTGGAATTTATCGTGTTGGCAGGATTTCTGCCTATCGTTCCCGACTTCCTGTTAGAAGCCTTCCCCGAGGGTATCGTCAACATTCACCCGTCACTGTTGCCGAAGTTCGGAGGCAAGGGAATGTGGGGACATCATGTGCACGAAGCAGTGAAGGCGGCTGGCGAAACAGAGACAGGAATGACGGTACACTGGGTATCACCCGTGTGCGACGGCGGCGACATCATTGCGCAGTTCAGATGCCCCATAGCACCGGAAGACACGGCAGACGATATTGCAGAAAAGGAGCACCAGTTAGAGATGCTCCATTATCCAAGGGTTATCGAAGAGATAGTTCTAAAGAAAGAAGTGTAATAACTATCGTCCGAAATTCTTCAGACCGTTCTTCAGGAATTTCACATAAGCCTCGATATCCTCGTCGTAAGAGCGGAGACCTTCGAGGGGTTTTCCGTCGGGTGTCAGCAGAACATAGCAAGGTTGTGTGTTGGCTCCCACCTTGGTGCGCTGCAAGTAACTCCACTTATCACCTATAGTACGAAGGATGCGCTGCTGACCGTTCTCGCTGACGGTAATGGGTTCGGCAAGCGGTGTTTTGTCGTCGACATAAAGCGATATCAGAACATAATCCTTGTTTAAGAAGTCCTGCACCTGCGGATCGGTCCATACTGCTGCTTCCATTTTTCGGCAATTGACACAACCGAAGCCGGTGAAGTCGACCATGACGGGCTTGCCCTGCTGACGAGCGAATGCCATGCCCTCGTCGTAGTCGCGGAACTTAGCCTCTACACTGCCTCCATAGAGATTGAAGTCCTGAGTGTACATCGGAGGGGCGAAGGCACTGATAGCCTTCAGTGGCGCTCCCCACAAACCGGGAATCATGTAGACTGCAAAGGCGAGCGACGCCAAGGCAAGCGCAAAACGCGGAACATTGGTACGGCGGTCGTCATCATCGTGCGGGAACTTGAGCCATCCCAACAGATAGGCTCCGAGAAGTCCGAAGATAACGATCCAAAGCGATACGAACACCTCGCGATCGAGCAGATGCCATCCGTAGGCAAGGTCGGCGACAGAGAAGAACTTCAAGGCAAAAGCCAGTTCGACAAATCCCAGCACCACCTTCACCTGATTCATCCATCCGCCCGACTTAGGTGCAGACTTCAGCAGTGAGGGGAAAAGGGCGAAAAGAGCAAATGGAACGGCAAGTCCGATAGCAAAGCCGAGCATGCCTATTGTGGGAGCAATTATACTTTCCTGAGTGCTCAGAGCCACAAGCAGGAAACCGATTATTGGTCCGGTGCAAGAAAAAGATACAAGCACAAGGGTGAACGCCATGAAGAAGATGGAGAGAATACCTGTGGTGGCATCTGACTTGCGATCCATCTTGTTAGACCACGACGAGGGCAGTGCAAGTTCGAAAGCACCAAAAAACGAGGCGGCGAAAACTACCAGCAGCAACGCCAAGAACACATTGAACCAAGCGTTGGTTGAGAGGGCATTAAGGGCACTGGGGCCGGAGATGAGTGTCACTAATAGTCCCACGGCAACATATATAACGATTATGGAAGCACCATAGGTGAGTGCCTCACGGATAGCCTTACCGCGTGACTTGTTGCGCTTGAGGAAGAACGACACCGTCATTGGTATTACGGGCCATACGCAGGGAGTAACTACGGCAATAAGTCCGCCCAGCAAAGACCAAAGGAATACGGAGAGCATCGAACTTTCGTCGCGTGGCTCTTCGAATGCTTTCAGTTCGGAAATAACGGGTGACCAAGTCGAAGTGTCCACAGACTTCATAGTCTGTTGCGCCTCTGTCGCAACAAGCTCTTCTGAAGTTTCTGCCGGCTGTGCTTCTTCAGCCGTTTCCTTTTCGGTTTGTTGCGACTCTGTCGCTACCTTCACATCACCGCTCTTCTGAAATGCTACCTGAGTTGGCGGCAGACAGTTGCTGGCATTGCATGCGCCATATTCCAGATAACAGTCTATATTGTACTTAGGTTTTGTGAACTTCACTTTCTGTACGAACACTACCCTGCCCTCGAAGAACCGGAGATTCATTCCGAACATCTCATCGTACTTCTCTACGGGTTTAGTGCGGGCATGCAATGTTCCAACTGTCTTAACGCCGTCCATCTTCACAGCATTAAAAGTGGCGCGAACAGGTCCGTCGTCACCGATATCGGTACTGTAAACATGCCATCCTGGGTCTATCGTCGCCGAGAAAACAATCTCTGCCTCGTTGTCGCTCAACTCTTTAATCGAAGAACTGAAGTGAACGGGCTCTACAATCTGTGCTATCGTCTGGATGGTTGCTAAAAACAACAGAACGCAACCCAAAGAAATTCGTCTCATATACATATTTATAATTATAATCGGGTGCAAATGTACGATTTTTTTTGTATTTTTGCACCCAATATGAAAAAATATTGGTTTATATTCTGCAAAACCGACCTGCTGCTTGAGAAGTTGGCAGACGGCACATACACAATTCCGTACGAGGAAGAACCGCCAGTGGAAGTAAAAGAGTGGAACACTATTCACAATATCACGCCCCTGCCCTCGCCCTACGGCAGCCTGTTTCAGATGCGCGACGGAGAGATAAAGACGCTGCGAATAGATGCTCCCGTGACGGGCAACGAACGTTACGAAATGTGCCCATTAAGGGCTTCGTACTTCAAACTGCCGTTGGATGTCTACTTGACTGCAGGAAAGTGTCAAGAAATACTTTACTGGGACTATAATACTAAGTACTGTGGAGTTTGCGGCTCGCCAATGAAACTGCATACCGACATATCGAAGCGCTGCACAAGCTGTGGAAAGGAGGTGTGGCCCCAACTGGCTATCGCCATCATTGTACTGATACACAAGGACGACGAGGTACTGCTGGTTCATGCTAACAACTTCAAGCGCGACTACTACGGACTGGTGGCAGGATTCGTGGAGACAGGCGAGACTCTGGAGCAGGCAGTGGAACGCGAGGTGGCAGAAGAGGTTGGACTGAAGATACGGAACATCAGATATTTCGACTCACAGCCCTGGCCCTATCCCTGCGGACTGATGGTGGGGTTCCATGCCGACTACGTCAGCGGTGAAATACACCTGCAACGCTCTGAGATTGCTGCCGGAGGATGGTATGGCAGAAACAATCTGCCAAATATTCCCGAAAAACTATCGATTGCACGTCGCCTTATTGATGACTGGCTGTGTGCGCAAACCGAATAAATAAGGCACATTATTGACCAATAATAACTTTTTTACACTTTTTCTGCATTTTTTCTTTCATTTTGTTTGGTATTTCAATTTTTTGCTGTAAATTTGCAACCGCAAACAAGAAATAAAGATAAAAAGGAAAGATTTACAGAATAACAAACCCAATTAAAAAAGATTGATTATGAATGCAGTTCAAGTAGTTGAGAATCTGAAACAGCGATTCCCCAATGAGCCGGAGTACATCCAGGCAGTAAGTCAGGTATTAGGAACAATCGAAGAAGAGTACAACAAGCACCCTGAGTTTGATCGTCAGAACCTCATCGAGCGTCTCTGTATCCCCGATCGCATCATCCAGTTCCGTGTAACATGGGTTGACGACAAGGGTAACGTTCAGACAAACATGGGTTACCGTGTACAGCACAATAACGCCATTGGTCCGTACAAAGGCGGTATCCGTTATCACAAGTCTGTAAACCTCGGTATCCTGAAGTTCCTCGCTTTCGAGCAGACATTCAAGAACTCGCTGACTACCCTTCCCATGGGTGGTGCGAAGGGCGGTTCAGACTTCTCTCCCCGTGGAAAGAGCGACGGCGAGATTATGCGTTTCTGCCAGGCTTTCATGAGCGAGCTGTATCGCCATATCGGTCCCGACGTAGACGTTCCTGCAGGTGACATCGGTGTTGGAGGTCGTGAGGTTGCTTATATGTTCGGTATGTACAAGAAACTGACACACGAGTGGAGCGGCGTTCTCACTGGTAAGGGACTGCAGTTCGGCGGTTCACTGATCCGTCCCGAGGCAACAGGTTATGGTAATGTTTACTTCCTCGTGAACATGCTGAAGACCCGCGGCATCGACATCAAGGGCAAGACAGTCCTCGTCAGCGGTTCTGGTAACGTTGCTCAGTACACTATGGAGAAGTGCTTGCAGTTGGGTGCTAAGGTTGTTACCTGCTCTGACTCTGACGGTTACATCTACGATCCGGACGGAATCGACCGTGAGAAGCTCGACTACATCATGGAGCTGAAGAACGTAGAGCGCGGACGTATCCGTGAATATGCAGAGAAATATGGCGTTAAGTACGTTGAGGGCAAGAAGCCCTGGTTCGAGAAGGCTGACATCGCTCTCCCCTCTGCAACCCAGAACGAAATCAACGAAGAGGCAGCTAAGGCTCTCGTAGCTAACGGTGTTATCGCAGTGAGCGAGGGTGCTAACATGCCTACAACTCCCGAGGCTATCAAGGTATTCCAGGATGCCAAGATACTGTACTCTCCGGGTAAGGCAGCTAACGCCGGTGGTGTGGCTGTGTCTGGTCTGGAGATGTCACAGAACTCAGAGCGTCTGAGCTGGAGCCGCGAAGAGGTGGACAACAAGCTGCACGACATCATGAACGACATCCACGCTAACTGCGTGAAGTACGGTACCGAGCCCGATGGTTACATCAACTACGTGAAGGGTGCTAACGTGGCCGGTTTCCTGAAGGTGGCTCGCGCAATGATGGCACAGGGAATCGTATAAG
>JAFTFC010000252.1 GCA_017449725.1 Prevotella sp.
CCTATCTTACGGACACTTCTGTGTAGCAGTGCCTGCTTATAGATATCAATGTCGCGCGGGAAAAAACCGATAATGTCGTACAATGAAAAATAAAGCTCCTTATCCTTGCGGAAAGGGAGCTTTATCCTATCTGGTATTTCACTAATCTTCATACTTTTTAAAGACCACACAAGCGTTGTGTCCGCCAAAACCAAACGTGTTGCTGATGGCTGCGCGCACCTGGCGCTTCTGTGCCTTGTTGAATGTGAAGTTCAGGTTATAGTCTATTTCTTCGTCCTTGTCATCCTCTTCGTGGTTGATGGTAGGAGGAACGATGTCGTTCTTAACAGAAAGAACGGCAACCATAGCCTCAACGGCACCGGCAGCACCGAGAAGGTGACCTGTCATGGACTTGGTAGAAGAAATATTGAGCTTGTAAGCAGCGTCACCGAATACGTCCTTGATAGCCTTCACCTCAGAAATATCACCCACGTGGGTAGAGGTTCCGTGAACATTGATATAGTCGATGTCCTCGGGCTTCAGACCTGCATCGTCAAGAGCTGCCTGCATCACGAGCTTAGCACCAAGACCCTCGGGATGTGAAGCAGTGATATGGTGAGCATCGCCACTCATACCCTCGCCAACCATCTCGGCATAGATCTTAGCACCGCGAGCCTTAGCATGCTCAAGCTCTTCGAGAATAAGACATCCAGCACCTTCGCCCATGATGAAACCATCACGCGAAGCACTGAACGGACGACTTGCATGCTCGGGGTCGTCATTACGAGTTGACAGTGCGTGCATAGCATTGAAGCCGCCCACACCTGTTGCGCAAATCGCTGCCTCGGCACCACCGCTGACAATCATGTTAGCCTTACCCAGGCGGATGAGGTTAAAAGCGTCAGCCAGTGCGTTGCTTGAAGAAGCGCAGGCACTCGTAGTGGCATAGTTAGGACCGTGGAAACCGAACTGAATAGAAATCTGTCCGGCAGCGATGTCGCTGATCATCTTGGGGATGAAGAAAGGATTGAACTTCGGACCGTTCTCCTCGTTCTTACCATAATACATCACCTCATCCTCGAATGTCTTGATACCGCCGATTCCCACACCGAAGACAACACCGATACGGTTTTTGTCTACAGTCTCGAGATCCATGCCGCTGTCCTTTACTGCCTGCATTGCACTTATGAGCGCCAACTGGCAGTAACGGTCTATTTTTCGTGCTTCCTTACGATCAATCCAATCGTTAACGTTCAGACCCTTTACCTCGCAGGCAAACTGTGTCTTGAACTTGGAAGCGTCAAAAAGCGTAATAGGAGCAGCGCCGCTCTTACCCGCAAGAAGGTTCGCCCAAGTCTCCTCGGGTGTAAGTCCTACAGGGGTAACGGCACCAAGTCCTGTTACTACTACTCTCTTAAGTTCCATTAATTATTTTGCGTTCTCTTCGATATACTTGATAGCATCGCCTACAGTACCGATAGTCTCAGCCTTATCGTCGGGGATAGAAATGTTAAACTCCTTCTAGAACTCCATGATGATCTCTACAGTGTCGAGTGAATCAGCACCGAGGTCATTTGTGAAACTTGCTTCGGGCTTAACCTCTGCTTCTTCAACACCGAGTTTATCAACGATAATAGCTTTTACTTTGCTTTCAATTTCTGACATAATTGTAAATTTTAATTTGTTAATAAAAAATGTTATCTTGATTAAATCGGGTGCAAAGGAACAAATTTTTCTTTACGTATGCAAATATTTCTAACAAAAAAGCACCACTTTTTGCACACGACACCCCATTTTGTGCAATTTTAAGGGTGCTTTTTAATCATTTTTGCGTAAAAAATTGGTAGTTAATAAGTTTTTTATTAGTTTTGCACAAATAAGTTAAAACCAGAAGTTATGAAATTCACAGAGA
Organism: Prevotella sp.; assembly: GCA_017449725.1. Lineage (GTDB taxonomy): Bacteria > Bacteroidota > Bacteroidia > Bacteroidales > Bacteroidaceae > Prevotella. The sequence goes on from JAFTFC010000252.1 coordinate 1,892, forward strand.
AATGTAATCCGATCTTCAATCAGGCGATTGACGATTACCATGTTAAGGACAATATCGATACACCTATCAACAACCCATACGAGGAGGGAACCATCGAAAACCGCTTGTATCTGAAGTGCTGGATAGACACCGTTCAGTGGCATTTCGAGGACATCATTCGCGATCCGGAGATTGACCCCGCCGAGGCATTGGTTCTGAAGCGCCGTATCGACAAGAGCAATCAGGACCGGACAGACCTCGTGGAGCAGATAGACACTTACTTCCGTGAGTTATATGCCGGCGTAAAGGTGCTGCCCGACGCACAGATAAACACCGAGAGTCCGGCATGGGCGGTAGACCGCCTGAGTATTCTGGCACTGAAAATATATCACATGCGTGAGCAGGCAGAGCGCCCCGAGGCATCGGCAGAACATCGTGCCACGTGTCAGGCAAAACTCAACGTGCTGCTTGAACAACAGGTGGACCTCAGTACTGCCATCGACCAACTTCTGTCAGACATCGAAGCGGGAAAGAAGTACATGAAGGTGTATCGCCAGATGAAGATGTACAACGATCCGTCGACCAATCCGGTGCTGTATAAAAAGTAAAAGGGTAAAAAAGCAAAAAGATAAACCTCAAAGATGAAGAGGGACCATATACTTATAATCCGGTTCTCAGCCCTTGGCGATGTAGCCATGCTGGTGCCTGTAGTTGCTGCGCTGGCAAAGCAGTATCCTAATGTTCGCATCACTGTTCTTAGCCGTCCGTTTGCCCGTCCGCTCTTCGAGTCATTGGCACCGAACGTCGGGTTTATGGGTGCTGACATAAAGAACGAGTACCATGGCATCAGAGGATTGAACTCCCTATACCGCCGCCTCACCGCCAAGCAGTTCACCGCCATTGCCGACATGCAC
>JAFTFC010000028.1 GCA_017449725.1 Prevotella sp.
GGGAATGAAATACCATATATTCGAGTCATTTGCTCGCGTTTGGCATCACCACGCCAGAAAGCTCCCGCAACACTGGTAATCTTGATAGCCTTGATATCGCCGGTAGACATAAGATGATGTCAGCCGCAGAGGTCGGTTAACGACCCCTGAGTATAGGTGGAGATTGAACCGTCTTCGAGGTCTTCATCTATACGCTCACAAATATAAGTCTGACCATCAGCTTTGAACTCTACAAGGGCATCAGCCTTAGAAACATCACGACGGACAACTGCCTCGTTCTTCTTTGCCAGTTCTTGCATCTTAGCCTCGATAGCGGGGAAATCACTTTCCTTAATAGTGACTCCCTCGGGGGGCATTACATCATAGAAGAAACCGTTCTCGATAGCAGGACCGAAACCAAACTGAATGCCAGGATAAAGCTCCTTAAGAGCCTCAGCCAAAAGGTGCGCCGAAGTATGCCAGAAAGTGTGTTTACCCTCTTCGTCCTCAAACTTGTAAAGAGCTATCGATGCGTCCTCGTTTATTGGACGATTAAGCTCTACTGTCTCACCATTTACGCCGCATGCAACAACGCTACGTGCCAAAGCAGGCGAAATACTTTCGGCAATCTGAAGACCTGTAACGCCCTTTTCGAACTCGCGTACAGACCCGTCTGGAAAAGTAATTTTTATCATTGTTCTTTTATATTATTTTCATTTTGGCTGCAAAGATAGTAAATTAAATTTAAAACGAAGAAAAATAAAAATTAAAAAGATGTACCAGACATTATTTATTTTATAAATCTCCGCATTAGTTCCACGGGGATGCCCCTGCGGCGAGCATAGTCGCGCAATTGGTCGTCGCCAACCTTGCCGATCGTAAAGTAGCGTGCTTCGGAATGAGAAATAAATAGTCCGCTGACCGATGCGTGGGGAGTCATCATGCCACTTTCCGTGAGGCGGATGCCGATAGATTTCATATCGAGGAGATCGGAAAGCAGGAAATTTATGCTCGTATCAGGAAGTGACGGATATCCCACCGCAGGACGAATACCACAGAACTTCTCAGCATGAAGTTCCTCTATAGAAAGATCCTCCTCGGGTGCATATCCCCAATAATTACGACGCACCTCAAGATGCATCAGTTCTGCAGCAGCCTCAGCGAGGCGGTCGGCAAGCGTTTGCTGGAGCATCTTGCGATAAGGGTCTTCGTTTTTAATATTGTAACTTTGCTGCAGTTTATCGAATAGAGAGTCCGACAAAGGACATGTTGTAGCAAAAATACCGACAGTGTCTTTATTACCAGACGCGAGCGGACGCACAAAGTCGGCAAGACAGAGACTCGGTGCAGCATTTTGTTGGCGAAGCATTGGCAGCCGTACTCCGTCAACAATGATGTCGTCACCATCGCTATTTGCCTCGCAAAGCCGGAAAACTGCACGCACTTTGCAACTGTCGTTCATTACTCTGAGCATCTCATCGGCATCGGCATAAAGTGACACCTTGGTTTCCTTGCCTTTACCTCCAACTCCCCAAGCATAGTCAAAATACACCCAATTGATATATGGACGAAGAATGTCTACTTTATATGTCAACTGTTTTCTCATCTGAACTGCAACTCCATCCCTCTGCTTTCGTGATTGAATACACCTTTATTATATATATGTGCACCATTACAGAAAGTGTGCTCTACTCGCCAGTCAAACTGCTGACCCGTCATTGGACTCCATCCGCAGCGACTCTGAATAATATCTTCAGTAACCTTCCAAGGCGAGTTGGGACGTACTACAACAATGTCTGCCTGGTAACCTCTACGCAGGTAACCGCGATGACGCACCTCGAAGAGTTTAGCTGGATTATGGCACATAAGATCTACTAATCGTTCGATTGTGAGTATTCCTTCATCTACAAGTTGCAACATAGCAACAAGAGAGAACTGTATCATAGGTATTCCAGAGACAGCCTTTAGTACCCCACCTTCCTTCTCGGTAAGCAGATGAGGAGCATGGTCGGTTCCTACTGTAGTGATGCGCCCGTCAGTTAGTGCCCGTCTTAGTTCATCCCGATCGAATGGTGTTTTGATTGACGGATTGCACTTTATGAGGGCGCCCAGCCGTTTATAGTCGCGGTTTGAGAACCATAAATGAGCGATTACAGCCTCGGCTGTGATGTCGTGATTGTCACCGAAGAGTTCCAGTTCGCGAGCAGTGGACACATGAGCAACATGTAGGCGGGCACCATATGTCTTAGCTAGAGAAACAGCAAGGAGAGAACTTTGGTAGCAGGCTTCTTCGCTTCGTATGATTTCATGTAGGGCGATGTCTGTGTTTGCGATATTTTCGCAACTACTGGAACGGCATTCGTAACTTTCGGGACGAAGGCGGGTTATATTGGCATTAATTATCGCGGTATCCTCACAGTGTGCCATTATTGGCAGGGGCGCAAGACGGAATATCTGCCGAAGCGCCTCCATTCTGTCAACAAGCATATTGCCAGTCGACGAACCCATGAAGAGTTTGATGCCAGGAATGCGGTGCGGATCGAGTTTACTGAAAAGGGAATAATTGTCGTTGGTAGCGCCGAAGAAAAACGAGTAATTAACATGACTTTTTACTGCCGCCATACCAAACTTATCGTCGAGGGCTTCGATGGTTGTCGTCTGCGGTACTGTATTGGGCATATCAAAATAACTTGTCACACCTCCATATGCAGCAGCACGGCTCTCGCTTTCAATGTCTGCCTTTGCAGTAAGTCCAGGCTCCC
>JAFTFC010000253.1 GCA_017449725.1 Prevotella sp.
ATGTTCAACTCGGCTCTTAACATTGAGTTCGCTGTGCTGCGACCGCATGCCGAGATAATTCTGGCTACTGTACCCAAGAACTGTCCTGAATACTCAGAAGCACATCGTCTGATGAAGTTCATACGCTACTTCATCCCCGTCAGCGACAAAGAGATTCCACCAACATCGATTATGCGAGAATTCGTAGGTGGATCGAGCTTCAAATATTAAATATGAGAAGTTAAAGAATTTAAAGAAGTCAAAGATATCAAAGAAGTTTCGTACCTTTGCACAAAATATGCAATAAAGAAAATATGAACGTATTAGAACTTAGTGAACAAGAAATAGGCAGACGCGAGAGTCTGCAGACCCTGCGTGATATGGGTATTAACCCCTACCCCGCTGCCGAATACCCTGTGAATGCTTTCTCTACAGAGATTATCAGGGAGTTCAGCGATGATGCTGAACCGCGACAGGTAAGCATAGCTGGACGAATGATGAGCCGCCGCGTAATGGGTAAGGCATCGTTCGTGGAGCTGCAAGACTCCAAGGGACGCATTCAGGTATATATCACCCGCGACGATCTCTGTCCTGGTGAGGACAAGGAGTTATATAACACTGTATTCAAGAAACTGCTTGACATCGGTGATTTCATCGGCATACGCGGTTTCGTGTTCCGCACTCAGACGGGAGAGATCTCTGTTCATGCTCAGGAACTGACACTGCTCTCCAAGGCGCTCAAACCTCTGCCAATCGTGAAGTACAAGGACGGAGTGGCTTATGATAAGTTCGACGACCCAGAACTGCGCTACCGTCAGCGCTACGTAGACCTTGTTGTAAACGAGGGTGTAAAGGAAACGTTCCTCAAGCGTGCCACCATCATCCGCACACTGCGCCGCATCCTTGACGATGCAGGCTATACTGAGGTAGACACACCAATCCTGCAGAATATCGCCGGCGGTGCTTCTGCCCGTCCATTCATCACCCACTTCAATGCGCTAAACCAGGATATGTACATGCGTATCGCCACAGAGCTATATTTGAAGCGACTCATCGTGGGAGGCTTCGAAGGAGTATACGAGATGGGTAAGAACTTCCGCAACGAGGGTATGGACAAGACCCACAACCCTGAATTCACCTGCATGGAACTATACGTTTCCTACAAAGACCTGCTGTGGGGTATGACTTTCACCGAGAACATGCTCGAAGAAATATGTACTGCCGTAAACGGTAAGCCAGAAGTAGAGATTGACGGTAAGTTGATATCGTTCAAGGCACCCTTCCGCCGCCTGCCTATACTCGATGCCATTAAGGAAAAGACCGGTTTTGACTGCGATGGTAAGACAGAGGACGAGATACGCGCTTTCTGCAAGGAAAAGGGAATGGAAGTTGACGAGACAATGGGTAAGGGCAAGCTCATCGATGAACTTTTTGGAGAGTTCTGCGAAGGCACATTCATCCAGCCAACGTTCATCACCGACTATCCCGTGGAGATGTCACCGCTGACAAAGATGCACCGTTCGAAGCCCGGTCTCACCGAGCGTTTCGAACTTATGGTCAATGGCAAGGAACTGGCAAATGCCTACTCTGAGCTCAACGACCCCATAGACCAGGAAGAGCGCTTCATCGAACAGATGCGACTGGCTGACAAGGGTGACGACGAAGCAATGATTATAGACCATGACTTCCTGCGCGCCCTGCAGTACGGCATGCCCCCGACTTTTGGTATCGGTATCGGTATCGACCGTTTGGTGATGCTCCTCACGGGCAAATTCACCATCGGTGAGGTTATGCTCTTCCCGCAGATGAAGCCTGAGAAGAAAGTGCCGCAGTCGACACCGGCAGAATGGGCAGAGATTGGTGTTAGTGAGGAGTGGGTTCCCGTATTGCGCAAAGCTGGTTTCAACCTTGTTCAGAACATAGCAAGCGAGAAGGCTCAGGGTTTGCAGCAGAAGATTGGCGACATCGTAAAGAAATATAAACTCGATATGCAGAAGCCATCTGTCGACGAAGTACAGCAGTGGATTGAAAAAGCATGAATAAGATAGCCATCATAGGAGGCGGTTCTTGGGCAACAGCGATAGCCAAGATTGTGGTGGACAAAACTCACCACATCGGTTGGTATATGCGGCGTGACGACCGGATAGAGGACTTCCGACGTCTAGGGCACAATCCCGCCTACCTGATGAGCGTACACTTTAACATTGACGAGATAGAGTTCTCATCAGACCTCAACAAGATTGTAGAGGCATACGACACACTTATATTCGTCACTCCATCACCCTATCTGAAGAACCACCTAAAGAAACTGAAGACTCGACTGCGCGACAAATTCATCATCACAGCCATAAAGGGTATTGTTCCCGATGAGAACCTCGCCTGCTCTGAGTACTTTAACCAAGTGTACGACGTGCCACTGGAGAACCTCGCATGCATCGGTGGTCCATCACATGCCGAGGAGGTTGCTCTCGAACGTCTCTCCTACCTCACCATCGGATGTGCCGACGAAGACAAGGCACGAGAGTTCGCTCATCTTATCGAAAGCGAATACATAAAGACCAAAACCTCTACCGATGTCATAGGCATAGAGTACGCTTCAGTGCTGAAAAACGTCTATGCTATCGCCTCGGGCATCTGCTCGGGACTGAAATATGGCGACAACTTCCAGGCGGTGCTCATATCAAATGCCGTACAGGAAATGAACCGATTCCTCAACACCATCCATCCCATAGAACGAAATATCAACGACTCCGTCTACATGGGTGACCTGCTGGTAACGGGGTATTCCAACTTCTCGCGCAACCGTACATTCGGAACAATGATTGGCAAGGGCTACTCTGTTAAGTCTGCACAGATAGAGATGGAAATGATTGCCGAGGGATTCTTCGGTACAAAGTGTATGAAGGAAATTAACCGACACATGCATGTTAATATGCCCATCCTCGATGCCGTATATAACATATTATATGAACGCATCTCTCCGCAGATAGAAATAAAACTGCTCACCGATTCCTTCAGATGAAAATATACACCGACAAGGAACTGGCTAAAATTCTCGATAAGAAGATATTCCACGAGATAGGCGACGTGGCAGACAGCTTAGGACTGGAATGCTACGTCGTTGGCGGCTACGTACGCGACATATTCTTAGAGCGCCCATCCAAGGACATTGATGTGGTGGTCGTAGGAAGCGGCATAAAAGTGGCAGAGGAACTGAAGCATCGAATCGGCAGAAAAGCCCATCTCTCCGTTTTCCGTAATTTCGGAACGGCACAGGTAAAAATAGTTTCTCAGAAAGAGGAAATAGAAGTTGAATTCGTAGGTGCACGCCGCGAGAGTTACAGCCATGATTCTCGCAAACCCATAGTCGAAGACGGCACGCTCGAAGATGATCAGAACCGCCGCGACTTCACTATAAATGCCCTCGCTATCTGTCTCAACAGAGAACGCTTCGGAGAACTCGTAGATCCCTTTGACGGCATCTACGACATGGAGGACGGCATCATACGCACCCCCCTTGACCCAGACATCACTTTCTCAGACGACCCGCTGCGCATGATGCGCTGCGTTCGATTCGCCACTCAGTTAGGCTTCTACATCGAAGAAGAAACTTTCGATGCCCTTCGACGCAATGCCTATCGTCTCGACATAATCAGCGGCGAACGCATCAGTGACGAACTCAACAAGATAATGCTCGCACACCACCCCTCCACCGGCTTTGACTATTTATACCGTGCAGGTCTATTGGAGCGCATACTACCCGAGTTGGTGGCTCTCGACAACGTAGACGTGCGCAACGGACGAGCCCATAAAAACAACTACCTGCATACACTGGAGGTTCTCGAGAATGTAGTTAAAAACGGAGGAGGGCTTTGGCTCAGATGGGCTGCCCTGCTCCACGATATCGGAAAACCCAAGTCAAAACGGTGGGATAATCAGACAGGATGGACTTTTCATAATCATAACTACCTGGGAGCGAAGATGGTACCGAATATTTTTCGGCGCCTCAAACTACCGATGGACATGAAGATGAAGTACGTGCAGAAACTCGTAGACATGCACATGCGACCAATTGTCATTGCAGACGAAGAAGTTACAGACTCCGCCGTGCGACGACTCGTCAACGATGCCGGCGACGACATTGACGACCTTATGCTGCTCTGCGAAGCCGACATAACGTCGAAGAATCAGGTGCGCAAAGCACGTTTCCTAGAAAACTTCCGACTTGTGCGCGAGAAAATTTCCGACCTAAAAGAACGCGATTTCAAAAGACTGCTTCAGCCGGTCATCGATGGCAACGAGATAATGGAAATGTTCCATCTTAAACCATCGCGCGAGGTAGGTATACTGAAACAAACCCTCAAAGACGCTGTCCTGGACAACCGAATCCCCAACAAACGCGAACCTCTCATGCAACTACTAATGGAAAAAGCGCATGAAATGAAACTGGTTTAGAGAGTTTAAAATGGCATATATCCATACTTAATACTAAGCATAACCATTATTAAACAAATAAATCTTAATTTATTTTGTTTTCCACACACTTATTCGTACCTTTGCACTCCGAAAACTTGTATATTATTTTAAGTTTTCAGAATAATAGTGAAAAGGTATAACAAAAATAACATGTACAACAAGATGAAAAAGATTAGTTTTTTAACGATTGCTGCTATGGCAGCAGTCCTTGTTTCGTGCGGTGGTAAAAGTGGCGGTCGCCCCAACTTCGGCGACAACGAATATCCCGTGCAGACGGTAGCAGCATCGAGTGCTGACCTCCAAAGCACCTACCCCGCAACAATCAAAGGAATTCAGGATGTTGAGATACGTCCGAAAATCAGCGGTTTCCTCGTTAGCGTAAATGTTCGCGAGGGTCAGACGGTAAGTGCCGGTCAGACACTGTTCGTTATCGACAACGCCACATACCAGGCAGCAGTTCGTCAGGCTCAGGCAGCAGTAAACACTGCCACATCGCAATTAAACACAGCGAAACTGACATATGACAATGCACAGAAACTATTTGAGCAGAACGTGATAGGAACGTACGAACTGGAAAGTTCGAAGAATACATACGAGAGTGCAAAGGCGCAGTTGGCACAGGCACAGGCTTCGCTCGCCTCAGCCCGAGAGACACTCAGTTTCTGCTACGTGAAGAGCCCTGCCAGCGGTGTTGTTGGTTCGCTGCCCTTCAAGGTTGGTGCACTGGTAAGCGCCAGCAGCGCTGCCCCGCTGACCACTGTATCAAACATCAGCACTATGGAAGTGTATTTCTCTATGACAGAGAAGGATATCTTAGAGATGACTAAGACCAGCGGCAGTACCGCAGAAGCAATCAGTCAGTATCCTCCGGTGAAACTACAGCTTGCCGACGGCACCATGTACAGCGAAGAGGGTCACGTGATGAAAATGAGCGGTGTGATTGATGCCGCTACGGGTACGGTTCAGATGATAGCCCACTTCGCCAATCCTAACCGACTGCTGAAGAGCGGTGGCTCGGGTGCCATCATTGTTCCCCGTCAGGATAGTGGAGCTATAGTAATTCCCCAGAGCGTCGTGTCTGAGGTGCAGAACAAGAAGTTCGTTTATTTACTGGACAAAAACAACAAAGTGAAATATACAGAAATTACCGTAAACCCACAGAACGACGGAAATAACTATATTGTCACTAGCGGTTTGAAGGCTGGCGACAAGTATGTTACCAACGGCATCACCAAACTGACTGATGGTATGGAGATTAAGCCCATCACCCCCGAGCAGTATCAGAAGAAAATCGATGAGCAAGCCAAAGCCATGACGGCAGGCGACATCGTTGAAACGATGCAGAAAAAGTAAAAAGGTGAAAAGGTAAGAAAGTAAAAAGTTGAAACAATGACATTTACAACATTTATCAAGCGCCCAGTTCTCTCCACGGTGATTTCCATTCTCATCGTGTTACTGGGCTTTATCGGACTGGTTTCACTGCCCATCGAGCAGTATCCGGACATTGCACCGCCTACTGTTGTTGTGTGGACAAGTTATCCCGGTGCCGATGCAGAGACAGTGAAGAACTCTGTCATTACACCGCTCGAAGAGAGCATCAACGGTGTGGAAGGTATGGACTATATAACTTCTACCGCTTCATCAGGTTCGGCACAGATTTCTATTCTGTTCCGCCAAGGCATGAATGCCGACATGTGTGCTGTCAACGTTCAGAACCGTGTGTCACAGGCGTCTGCCCTGCTACCCGCTGAGGTCAACCAGATTGGTGTTACGGTTATGAAGCGCCAGACATCGCAGGTACTGATGTTCACCTTGACCAGTGACGGTCGCTACGATGACGAGTTCCTGACTAACTACAACAACATCAACATCGTCCCAGCCATTAAGCGTATCCAAGGTGTCGGTGACGTGCAGTCGCCTGGTGTTAAGACCTACTCTATGCGTATTTGGCTTAAGCCAGACGTGATGAAACAACACGGTCTGATGCCAACAGACATATCTGGAGTGCTGGCAGAACAGAACATCGAAGCAGCCCCGGGTACTTTCGGTGAACAGTCTAATGTGGCATATGAGTACGCTATGCGCTATACTGGTCGTTTGAAAACTCCAGAGGAATTCGGCAACATAATAATCTCGAGTGATGCCAATGGCCAGACTTTAAAACTTAAGGATGTTGCCAAGATTGAGTTGGGCGGCTTGCAGTATTCTGTGTCGATGAAGAACAACAACATCCCATCAGTGATGGGTATGGTACAACAGATTGCCGGTTCTAACGCGAACGAAATTGCCAAGCAGGTGAAAGCCGAACTGGAGGAACAGGCAAAGTCGTTCCCTCCGGGAATGATGTATAAAATCAACTACGATGTTACCGAGTTTCTGTATGCCTCTATTGAGGAGGTAGTCTTCACCTTGGTGTTCACTCTCATCCTTGTGTTCATCGTAATTTACATATTCTTGCAGGACTGGCGCTCTACGCTCATCCCGCTGATAGCGGTACCAGTGTCACTGGTCGGTACGTTCTTCTTCCTGTCAGTATTTGGATTCTCTATAAACTTGCTGACATTGTCAGCCTTGCTGCTGGCTATCGCTATTGTGGTGGATGATGCCATCGTTGTAGTAGAGGCTGTTCACGCTAAACTTGACCAGGGCTACAAGTCATCGCTTACTGCGTCTATCGATGCTATGACCGAGATTTCTGGTGCCATCATCTCTATCACACTTGTGATGGCAGCCGTGTTTATTCCCGTGTCGTTTATCGGTGGAACGAGCGGTACGTTTTATCGCGAGTTCGGTGTGACCATGGCAGTCTCCATCTTCATCTCCGCCCTGAACGCCCTGACGCTCTCGCCAGCACTCTGTGCTATCTTCCTGAAGCCACACGACAAGGAAGGGCATGAGAAGAAGATGACACTTCTAAACCGTTTCCATGCTTCATTCAACACAGCATTCAATACTACAACAAATAAATATAAAGGTATTGTCGAAAAACTGGTGCACAAGCCCCTTGCCGTTGGCATTGCCGTCGTGGCAGGTATTGCAGTATTGGTCATCACCATGGGTACTACCAAGTCGGGACTTGTACCAGATGAAGATACTGGAACCATATTCTGTACCATCTCCATGCCACCGGCAACATCCGTGGCTCGCACCACACAGGTAATAAACCAGGTGGACAGCATTCTCGGTGCCGACCCTGCCATCCAGAGCCGCGAGCAGATTCAGGGTTATAACTTCATTGCCGGTGCCGGTTCAGACCAGGCGACGTTCATCATCAAACTTAAGCCCTTCTCCGAGCGCCAGAAAGGTTTCTGGTGGAAACTCTCAGGACTATGGCAGGGCGATGGTATCTACCGTTTCTTCATCAATCC
>JAFTFC010000254.1 GCA_017449725.1 Prevotella sp.
AATCACAACCTTTTTACCATTGATAATGTTCACACCCTTCTGCGGAGCGCTGAGGCGCTGACCGGCGAGGTTGAAGATACCCTGAACGGTATTCTCGCTGCTTTCGCCGTCTTCGTCTTCCATCATGATATTGTCGATGTAGGTAGTCTCCTGCTCGTCTCCGAAGTCAATCGTGAACTCACGTGCGAGGGCGATGCCGCTCTTCTTGGTGTAGGTGAAGTAAGCGCGAGTAGCATTAACCCACATTTTATCATTGGGCTTATACAACTTGTTTTCTGCACCGAGCACGAATGTCCTGCTGCCAGCAGCAACCTGTGTAGGAGCTATCTGAGCCTGTAAGCGAAGACCATTAGACACTGTTTCATAATGGTTGTCTGCATTATTATCTTTTAAGACAGACTGGTCGGTAATATCTACCTGAACATTAGTGAAGATAGGATCTTCGATAGTACCGCCAGGTGCATTCTCGGGAGTTCCCCAACGGATGAGGCATGGTACGCCAGCTTTGATCTCGTTATCGTTGCTCTCTGAGAAGTTAATAGTCAGATGCTTGCTTCCTCCGTCCCACGATGCACTCTTATATGTACGGATGTCGGCACCAGCCAGGCAGGTTCTCTGCAGTTTCTCCTTAGAAAGACTGAACGGCAGGGTCAGTGTGTTCCAATAACCGTCTTTGTAGAGCGTACGGTTTTTCAGGCTTACAACAGCGTATTTACCAGCAACGTATGAAGCCCACGCCGTTCCCCAATAAGTATTTATATGGCTTGCACAGTCAATATCACAACCTACATATACTGCGCAGAACTCTATAGCACCGTAGATATTGCTGAGGTCAACCTGGTCGCCCGGGCTATACACTTCAGTATTAGGACCGTCACAATGACCGCTGGTCTTTCCTGCTACGTTACCATAGATACTCAGTATCCACTTGTATTCCTTGTCGCCACCAGAGAGCGAAGGCAATGTAATCTTTGTGCTGCTGCCAACATTGTAGTTCTCGCTGGTCTTTGAGGGCGTTGTAGCTATGGTGTAGTAGTTAACGGTGTACTGCGGAGCATTAGCGGCTCCAGCTGCTACTGCAACCGTGGCTGCACCGGCATCACCGCCTATTCCACCGGGCTTGTGGTTATCCATGTCGTCGAAGATATTGTCTTCACCCTGGAACCAGCAAGTATAGCCGTCTTTTCCGTCGTTACCGTCGGTACCTTTACCGCCAGTACCGCCGCCGGCACCTACTGAACCCCAGTTGTCGTTCACCCAACTGTTGTGGGCGCAGGCGCTACCGCAGGCACCTGAAGCACCGCCACCGCCACCGGAACCACCGGTACCGATGTTCTCAGCGTGGCCGCCACCGGCACCGCCGCCGCCACCGCCACCGCCGGCTACAGCCTGCATGTCGGTGATGTCAAACTGAGGAATAGGAATAGGAATACCTGCAATAACCTGAACTTCAAAACCTTCAAAGGTCAGTTCACCGCCAGTGGTGCTGACATTGCCCCAATGACCGGGAGCTCCGCCGTTACCCTTGGCCCCACCGCTAATCTGCTGGGTGATGGTAGGCTGGATATAGAGCGTACCCATAGCTGCAGCTGCAGAGCCGGCGCTACCGTTCTGCCCAGGCACTCCCGCGAGGTCGCCACCTTCCCAGTCAGCGTATGACTGTGGACGGGCATCGTCTTCCAGTCCAATTGTTGGACCTCCTAAACCACCGTAGCCGCCAGCAGTACCAATGCCAGCACCGGCACCACCGCCGCCGAAGCCGCCTTCGCCGCCTACGCCGCAGTATATCTTCTTACCTAAGAACCATGTGCCTACACTTTCTTCGTCCAACTCACCCGGGGTTCCGTTGCCGCCGTCTGCGCCATTGGCAGCATTGCCGCCCTTAGCTACCAGCGTACCTTCGCCGTGGATGTAAAGCGTACTATTCTGCGGCAGCAGAATGCCAGCACCGGCACCAATCTCACTGTTAGCATCGGCACCTATTGCGGTCAGTGTAACGCCAGCGGGTATGTATAGATGCACCGTCTTGCCTGCCTGTACATACATACCGCTGTACTGTCCCGTAGGATTAACAACATTCCCCATGGTGTTGCTGAAGGTTAGGTCTTCCGAAACGTAGTAGTATTCGTCCTTCAGTTCGAAGCCCGTGGTGCTGCCAGACGTGAGGTGAGTCCACTCGCTTGTCGCTGTTTTTATCTGACCCCAGTTCTCGTCTTTCGTGTCCTGCGCCCAAGCTCCACCCTGCTGTGTCAGGGTAGCAGCAAATAGAGCGACGAGGGTTAATATACTTGTTCTTTTCATATTGATAAGCTTAAAACATTAACGGATATCATTTTCGTTGAAGCCATTTGGAGTATCTCCTCCTGATTCAAGCTCCACATTCGAATTAACATTTGAGCTGAGTTTCTTCTCGATTTCAGCCGCAGTATTGGCGTCTGCCTTGTTAAGCGTACCTGAATAAGTGCCGTTATTCACGGTTATGCTACCATTAGAGTAGTTCATGTCAGTACCAGAGACATTGGTCATATTGCTACTATAATTGCTGCCGCCGTCGGCACGGGTCAGCGCAGGACTAACGCGAGCCAGCTCATAGCTCTCCTCTGTAATGGGGTCGCTAAGCACGATTCTACCGTTCTCAAGTACCTTCCAATTGAAACCGGCATCTTCGCGTCCGCCATAGACAGCCAACGGCTCGTCGCTGTTGTTGTCGAACAGACCTAAGTAGATACAACCAGTGTGGTCCTCGTCTGCCTCCACTGCCAAAAGGGCACGGGTGAAGGGGGTGCCATCCTCAGTTACGTCAGAGTACTCAAACTCGTCCCACCAAATGCCGACAAGTTCCTTTTCTGCGGCTTCGACGTCTATTGTAGGCTCGTCGTCGCTCTTAGAGCAGCCAGTCATTCCTAAAAGGAGTGCTGTTACTGCAAATATTGCAAAAAACTTCTTTTTCATAGTTCTTTATATTTTAGTTATTATTCCTCTTCGCTCTCATCCCATCCGGACCAGTCGTATGAACCGTTGTATGCCTTTCCGCGAATGCCGTCAGAGTCGAAGTCAGCTGGAGCTTCTTCTATAGAGCTAACAAATCCAGCATTCGATTCAATCGTAGCACTTACACAGATCATCTGTGACATCTGTACTGGAACAGCATTCGTAGAAGGTGCTATATATATCTTTTTCATTGTTTTATATGCTTTTATTTAACCAATACCTTTTTGCCGTTCACAATTACTATACCCTTATAATCCTTGCTTACACGCTGACCAGCGAGGTTATAATAGGTGTCAGAATCCTGAACCTTTAACCCTAAACCATTTACCATGTTGATGTCTGTGCTTTCGCCATCATCGAAGCCCATCACGATCTCAGCTGCGTTAGCAGAAGATAATGTTGCGGCTGCTGCATCGGGTATTATAAAGTAGCCGCGGCAGGCACCTACATTTACGTTCTTTGAAGGATAGTATAGATAGTCTTGTGTGATGCCTCCGTCGGTTTTTACTCCAAGCACTAATTTCGTTTTGTCGTTTTCCTCCAGGGTTGCTGAAAGTGAGAAAGTACCCTGGAAAGTAATATTACCGTTCGTGGTACCCTTGCCATACCAGGCTCCTGGAGCCGCCGCAGTTATCGTAACGCCGGGGAAATCAAGTTCATGACGTGAACCGCCTTCAGCGGTGTTGTCCACATAGTTGCCGTCAGAAGTATGCTCATATGGTTCTGCCCACTTCACCAAATAAGGCTTGCCTGCCTCTAATGACTCTGTATTGGGATTAACAGTATCAAACCAGAAGAGAAGGACTGGATGGCCATAGTCAAATTGTTGATAAGGTGCTTTATTTACTTGACCGCTTGGATAATAGCCACTAACGTCTTCATTCATCTTCATGATGGTTGCTCCTAACAACGGAGAAGCTGCAATCTGAGCCGGGGTCATTGCGAACGGCAGACAAATGGTGTTCCAATGGTCGTCTCTATACAGCGTGCGATTCTGGAGTCTGGTGGTCACTTTGTAACCATAATTATAAAATTCGAGAATATCCTGGTCGTTATTTGTATTTTCACCCTCTGTACTACATTCCATCATTAACATAGAAGCTACTTCCTGGAAGACAAGGTCACCATAGACATTGACAGGTGTGATGGTGCGAGAAGTCTCGTCCCCATTGCCTCCGAAGTATTCTGTAGTCGCTGTGGCAAATGTATTCGCTGCTGTTCCGTCTGGAGCGCAACTCTTACCATAGGTAGTCAGTACCCAATTGTAGCCTTCTGTGTTCGCCGGCAATACGATGTTGGGGGCACCGGGAGAATAGGTAACGGTTAAAGAATTCAGTGTATTGCCAGTCTTGCCGTTAATTTCCGTCTTTATGGGGTTGTAAGTGATGTTGTACGTCAGATTGCCTGTATTCTGCGTGCCTCCGGAGCTGGCAGAACCTTGGTCGCCGCCAAAGCCTGGCGTACCTGTTGTTGCGTCATGATCATCATCCCAGTCACTTTCACTCCAGGTAGAATTAGAGATAAGCCATCCTTGTTTCCAATCACCATAAATATAGGCATTTTCACCGTCCTCCGCATTGCTTCCATCAGCATTTTTACCGGCTCTGCCACCTGGAGCAAATACAACCAAGTAACCACTTGAGCACCTTTCCTGGGTACCACCGGCACCGCCGCCGCCGCCGCCACCGCCAGGAC
>JAFTFC010000255.1 GCA_017449725.1 Prevotella sp.
ACGGAAACTGTCAATGTGGTAATCGAACGAGGCGTAGCCCTTCGAGATGCTCTTCAGTTTGTCGTAGAAGTCGATGACTATCTCGCCAAGGGGCAGCATGAAGTGCAGCTCCACGCGGTTTCCGCTGACGTATTCCTGCTTTATCAGTTCGCCGCGCTTGTCGAGACACAGCTTCATTATAGGACCGATATAGTTCGAATCCGTGATTATCGACGCCCTGATATAGGGTTCTTCGATATGATCTATCATTGTCTGTTCGGGCAGTCCGCTGGGGTTATGCACCTCTTTCTCCCCGCCCTGTTTGTCGTAAACCATATACGACACGTTGGGCACGGTGGTGATGACATCCATGTCGAACTCGCGGTCCAGCCGTTCCTGCACTATCTCCATGTGCAGCAGTCCGAGAAATCCGCATCGGAAACCAAATCCCAGCGCCACCGACGACTCAGGTGAGAATGTCAGCGATGCATCGTTCAGTTGTAGTTTTTCCAAAGAGGCACGCAGGTTCTCATAGTCAGTTGGGTCTATGGGATACACTCCCGCAAACACCATCGGCTTTACTTCCTGGAAACCCTCGATGGCTTTCTCGCAGGGGCGGTTTACATGGGTAATGGTGTCGCCAACCTTCACCTCCTTAGAGTCCTTTATTCCGCTTATGATGTATCCCACATCTCCCGTTGAGAGCTGCTCTCTGGGAATCATATCCATCTTCAGCACTCCAACCTCGTCGGCGTCGTACTCCATTCCTGTGTTGAAGAACTTCACCTTGTCGCCCTTGCGAATTGTTCCGTTCTCAATCTTGAAGTATGCAATGATACCGCGGAAAGAGTTGAACACCGAGTCGAATATCAGCGCCTGAAGGGGTGCCTCGGGGTCGCCCTTGGGATGCGGAATGCGGTCTATCACGGCGCGCAGTATTTCCTCTACTCCCTCGCCGGTCTTTCCGCTGGCACGTATTATGTCCTTGCGGTCACAGCCTATGAGTTCTACTATTTCGTCCTCCACCTCGTCGGGCATGGCACTCGGCATGTCAATCTTGTTGATTACCGGTATTATCTCCAGGTCGTGGTCTATAGCCATGTAGAGGTTCGATATCGTCTGCGCCTGCACTCCCTGAGTGGCATCGACTACGAGCAGCGCACCCTCGCAAGCGGCGATTGAGCGCGACACTTCGTAGGAGAAGTCCACATGTCCCGGGGTGTCAATGAGGTTCAGTATGTATCCGTCGTATTCCATCTGTATGGCATGACTCTTGATTGTTATGCCACGCTCCTTCTCCAAGTCCATGTCGTCGAGCATCTGACCCTCTGTTATCTGAATTGTCTTGGTGAATTCCAGCAGACGGTCGGCAAGAGTAGACTTACCGTGGTCAATGTGAGCTATTATACAGAAGTTTCTTATATGTTGCATCAGTCCAATTACATTTTTACCTTTTAAGGTGCAAAAATACTAAAATTTCTCCTTTCTGCTGCAATTCTTTCATTATTTTTATGATTTTCCGCCATTTTTTCTTTAATTTTGCAGCCATGAATAAGATTTATTTACTACTATCAGCCTTTGTGCTCCTATTCTTCTCATGCCAGGAGAGTATTGAGGACCGCGTGGCTCGCGAGGCTTACGAATACACTCACAAGAACTGTCCGGTAAAGGTTGGCGAAGGCATCGTCAACGACAGTATGACCTTCGACCGCGTCAAGCGCATCATCTCCTACCACTATTCGCTCTCAGGTCAACTCGACACCACTTTCACCGACGAACAGATACAGCATGTGGCAACCGAACTGCTCAACGGTGTGCGGAATGCTGCCCACCTTAAGATATACAAGGATGCCGGGCTCTCCTTCCGCTATGTCTACAACTCGAGCAAAGACCCTAAGCGCATCGTCTTCGACCGCACTTACACCGAAAAGGACTACAATCAGTAACGATATGATTTCAGGTTCCCCCAAGTTTTAGTTTTTAAAAAAACATTCCACCTTACGCGGAAATTTCTTTACAAATTTGGGGCGAGTTTGGAATAATATCGGTCTGACCGACCCATAACCTTGGTCCGACCGACCCATAACCTTACTCGGACCAAGGTTATTCCACGGTTGGACCAAACCATAAGC
>JAFTFC010000256.1 GCA_017449725.1 Prevotella sp.
GAGTGTTTGCCTTGAGTGTAGCATCCTCTGTAAATAGAGCCTTCCACACATCACCATCCTTTGTGACGCCTGAGAACTTGTAGAACAAGCCACCACTGACCGTCTGACCGTCACTCAGCGAGAACGGCAGCATCACCGTAGCGGGCTGATTGGCAGTAAAGTCGCGATTCAACTCCACAGCGTTAACTACAACATCCAACGTAATGCTAACAGCGTCTTCTTGCGAAGCATCCAGCGTAGCACTCTTTGTAGTACCATTGTCCTTGATGGTCACGCCACCATAAGTCAGGTCTTGAATCCAGTTTGCCCAGAGCGTCTTGTCGCCAGTAGAACCAGCGGTAATAGTCGTAACAGCAGAGCCTGTAAATTCTGCGTTGTCAAACCATCCTACGAAAGTGTAGCCGTCCTTAGTCGGATTGTTGAGCGTGATGGCCTCGCTCTCGATGGTGTAGTTTGCGGGATTTGGATTCGTTGCACCCTCCACACCATTGTAGGTGATGTCATAAGTGATAATATTCCACGTCGCCGTGTATACGCGGTTGCCCGTCGAGCCTTGGGCGATGGTAACGGTCTCGGTGGCATCGTCGAGTCCCGTGCCCGTCCATCCTGCGAAGGTGTAGCCCTCGCGCGTCGGATTGTTCAGCGTGATGGCGTCGCTCTCGATAGTGTACGTCGTGGGATTCTCTGTCGCCACGCTACCGCCTGCCAAGTCGTACCCGATGCTATATTGTATAAGGGCTATCGAGATTTTTCCGGTAAACACAGCATTATGTTCATCTTCATATAGGTAAATCGTCATGTAGTTCGACGATGATGTCTGCGTGCCGATGGATACCTTATCCTGATTCTTACCTTTTATGTTTGTTAGCAAGGTAGCCGAAGTGTTCGCACCGTCATAGATGGTTATTTCAGAATCATCATAATTGCTACCAATGAAATCGACATTTCCCGTAGCCTGCAAACGGTATCCCTCATGGGCTTTGAGTACGGCATTGGTACTGCTGTTGTTATTCGCAGAGCCTGTGATGTTGAATGACTTTACAATCTCTGGGATGGTGTATGCCTTGACGCGAAGCGGGTCTATCTGCAGCGCCAGCCCGTTGGTTGCGGACAGGTCGTTTGTAAACTCCGGCGTTACGGTCACGTTCTTGTTCGGCATCTTAAATGTCACAGTATTCTCTTCCGAATACCAATGGTCTTCACCGATGGTTGAAAGAGTTGTGCTATTATCCGTGTCCGTGATGGTGATGCGTTTGAGCAGATAGCCGCTTGCGGGATTCACGGTCAGTGTAACTGTCTCGTTGGTATTTACAGAGGTCTTGTCGATGGTGATGTCGCCATTTGTGCAAGTCCCTTTGGTGACGGTGTGCGGCGTGGCTTGAATGACACGCACTGTCAGGTCAAGACCATAATGACCTGTATATACTATTGGAGCGTAAAAGCGCAGCAACATTTTGTTTCCCCCGCTCGCAAATGATATACTCTCGCTATTTCTGTGTATCGAGGTAATTTGTACCGATTCATCCTCGCCTTCGTAAGCATTCAGCGAATTAGTATATACACCTGTTCCAGAATCATAATGGATAGCATCAATCTTTCCCGTAACTTCCAAGGCACAGCCCTCGGGCGCATACAGCATCAGGAATCCGTCGCCCGCCACGACATTTCCGCTTTTCCCTTCGCTGTCATAGACCTTGATGGTCTGACTGGATGAAAGGCTGATAGTTTTCCTTCCGGGATTAGGGAAGTTTACATAATACTCGCTGCCTTCCTGAGTCAGTCCAGGGTCTATTTCCACCAAACTAAACGTATATGATTTCGAGCCCGTATAAGCCCCTTTACCCGTAACCGTCAGCGTATAGTTGCCCAACTGGTCAAAGGTCGTCACCTCAGCGTTGCTGCTGTTCCTAATCACCGCCGTATAGTCTGTGCCGAGTGTCAACTCATTTTCGTTGTAGTCATAGACGCTATAATCTACATTGACCGCCGTGCCACTGGTGGTGATATAATATCTCGGCATACGGATTTCTGCCATCGCAAGGGAACTGACTTCCCCTATGGCGGGAACAATCTTCTTGTTCTGCTTATACATGCCGTCCTTAGTGGCATAGTCCGTAGTTTCATAGTAATAGAAACGCTTGCCAGCCACGAAGTTGATATCGCCTACATAACTGCTGGCACTTATGAAGTCCGTACTTTCAGACCACGACAGCGATATTGTTCCTTCTGCACCATCGTTTCCGTAATCAGACTTACCTGCACCGATGCCATAGCCGCCACTACTTGTAACGGTTATTTGTCCGCCGCTGATAGCGATTGTCCCGCCACCGCCTGCGGGTGTAGTACTTTCAGTGGTTGCCCCGCCGCCTATTCCGGCTCCATATTTACCACATGAAACATTAATAACGCCTCCAGTGATGGATATTGTGCCTGCATTACCCTCAAGACCGCCGCCAATTCCAGCAGAGCTATTACCGGCTGCTGTTGCAGTAATATTACCTCCAGTAATGGTTATGATACCGCCGTTGCCATTATAACCACCGCCGATTGCGGCACCGTTATATGATTTTGCAGTAATAGTTCCGCCGTTGATGGTGATATTTCCACCGTCACCGACGCTACCACCACCGATTCCTGCACCCATACTTTTATTAGTCTTACTATCAGCATTTACAGTTCCTCCGTTGATGATGATATTTCCACCGTTACTGCAATTACCACCGCCGATTGCGGCATTATTATCTTTACCATATGCATTTAGCGTACCCGTACCGTCAATCGTCAGGCTGTTGCCTTCATGGACGGCAATACCCTTGCTGGCGATCAGCGTCGCGCCCGTACCAAGGTTCAGTGTCACGGTGCAGCTGATGGTGATGCGATTAGAAAAAGTAACCGTCCCGCTACCCGTTACATTCACGGTACAGTCCGTCCATGTCGTCGCTTCGCTGACGGTCGAGCCGTCAACCGTGATGCTCACATCGTCCGCCCACGCCGTCTGCACGGTCATCGTGAGCAGAGCCGCAACAAATACGAGTCGCATAATTAACTTCTGATGTTTCATATTTCCATACTATTATGCAGAAAGTAAATATTCTATAAAATTCATTTGCTCAGAGTTGTCAAACACAGTCTGTACATTCTCCTGTGTCATGGCAAAGTTGTAGTCGCCTGTGGAAACTTTGATATTAGACACGTCAAGAGTAGTGGCAATATCCTTGACTTTGTTGGCTGTTGTCTGGATATCTTTCAACTCTTCACTCATTTTTCCCCAGTCGAGATTCTTCAGGTCATCCAACTCTTCATCGGAAGCCTTGATTTCATTCAACATGTTTCCGATGATGCTGCTTAGGCTTGACCAATCTTTTTGCATTTCGGTGACAGATGTCTTTACTTTGTCCACCTGATCAACCAAACCCGAATAGGTCTTGCTATAGAGATCGAGTTGCACGAGTGCTGTCTCTACGTCACTGAGCAGTTTTCCTTTTTCACTAATCGTCTCCTGTAGGGTATTAATCTTGTGGTTGAGTGCATAGGCTCCAATACCACCACCGGCAATGATCAGTCCGACTACTCCGGCAATAGCAGCAGCCACAAGTGCTCCAGCACCAGAAAGCATGGCAAGGGCTATTCCACATGCTCCAAGGAATATACTGACTCCTACAGTAATACCAATACCAGCAATCATCTCCATATTCTCATTGACGAGAGTCAGCAATTCGTTGATGTCGTTTTCAAGATCTTGTTTATAGTCACTGTCGAATTTGATGCTATCGTTGATGTCTTTGACGAGTTTCTGGAGTTTCTCGTCTATCAGACAGAGATCGCCACTTCCGATATTATCGCCGCTATAGAATTTATCGAAGTTCTTAATGATGATACCACAAGCATCGCTACACAGTTTGGCAATGGCTTGTGTCTCTGTAAGCGAGACTATCACGTTTTGATAGTCATCAGTGTTAAAACCATTAGCATTTATATTATCTGAAGCAGAGATAGCATCACCGAGAAGTTTTATGGCCGAGTCTAAGTTCTCAATCATTTTGGTTGGGTATTTCACCAACTCAACTCCGAGTGTACTGGCATAATCGGTTACAAGATTCTTGATGTCGTTGTACAGTGTTGAAACATCCTCCTGATAATTCTTGGGGATGTACATGTCGTTGATAAAACTTTTCTTGATGCCGACGAGAAAGAGAGCCAGCGTAATATAGTTGCGCTGATAGTTGCTCTGATCGGCGGCAAGCCGCATAAGTTGAAGATTGACGGCAGATGAGAATTTAAATGTTCTGGTCATAATGGTTTTGATTTATACGTTATTATTAATGAAAGTATCTTTCTGTGTTGGTACTTGCATACTGCACCCTACTTTTATGAATATGTAAGAAGGAAAGCCCCATCGCGCTGCTGAAAGTGTCCAGCAGGTGGTCAGCAGCATCACAGCCGCCATTCCGTAATAATAGTATTCACTCATGTGTTTACTCTTTATTGCTTTACTGTCTCCTGAGGATGCGCTGTCAGTAAGGGCATAAAGAAAGCGCAGGCCCCGTCCATATCTCCAGTCAGGCCCGCAACAGCCCCTAATATTCTATGGATTGGATACTGCGCTATGAAGCACAGCTCCAATGAATATTAGGTTTGCTCTTAAAATCTCGTTCGAGGTTGCGGTTCGACTGGAGAATTGAGCAATAAAAAGATTCGTGTCTCATACGAAACACGGTGCAAAGATACAACTTTTCTTTGGATTAGAATACGAAAATCAAGTTTTTCTGCCTTTTCACCTTATTAATAATAAATAAATAGCAGAATTATGGGCAAAGATGTTATCTTAAACAGACAACAACTTGAATATTAGTTTTATTGCCACACTCCCTTGTCGCTGTGCCAATCGTCAGGGAAAC
>JAFTFC010000257.1 GCA_017449725.1 Prevotella sp.
CCTTCAAACGTCTTTTCAGTTTTTCCGTCATTCTTCTTGCCTAAGGCAAAGAGAGGATTGGTAGAGGTGATAGTACGAGTCTGCCGTGCCATCTGCCAGTTAACGGCGAGATGGAAGCCCTCAGGCATAAATACAACACCTGCGGGGTTTGAATACACTCCGTCAAGACCGATTGCCGCATCGCGGGCAGGGTTCTTAAGAAACATTACACTCTGGTTGGTATTAGTAAGAATTCCTCCAGCTAAAGCGTCTGTGGATATGATTGTCGCAAACAATGCACAGACTAATTTTAATTTATTCATCTTAAAATAAGTTTAAAAATCTGCCTGCAAAGGTACTATGATTGTTCGATATTTCCTGTAATCGCACACGACATTTAACTTTTATTTGCTTTTTGGGTGTAATAATTTTTCTGTTTCGGAAGTTTTTGTTATTTTTTTCTGATGCACAACAGTTGTGTACCATGATAAAAGTGCGAAAAACTTGATATTTTTTATTTTATTATCAGAAAAAGCACTACCTTTGCACGCAAATGTGCAAGAAGATATACTCTTTACTGAGTAAGTATGTAGACAATGTTGTATGTGAATACGGAGCGTTCTTCGTATTCATGTACGCTTTGGGCATGGTGTGCACATGGTGCACGGTACCTAACTACTATGGTGCCCATCCCTACGTCGGGGCGCCGCTCGAACTGGTGGGTGACGTGGGCGTTATATGTCTTCTTATGGCACTGCTGCCACGGCGTGTCGGACTGTGGGTTAAGCGGCTCCTGTACGTGGTGTTCTACACCCTCACAATAGTCGATGTGTTCTGCTTCGTGCGTTTTGAGGCAACCATCAATCCCACTATGCTGCTACTCCTCGGAGAGACCAATGCCCAGGAGACGGCGGGCTTCTTTGAGACTTACCTTACTCCAGACATTCTTGTATCCGACTTCGCATGGGTACTGATGGTGCTGGCTGTACATATATTTTGGGCGGTAGGACGCAGGCGGCTGACCTTTCTGCGAAATGTATGTAGCCATGACATGGCTGGAAAAGGTAAGAAGTATGAAGTGGCGCTGTTTGCTGTTCTGATTGCTACTATGTCGTGGAGTTTTGTTGATACGTGGCACAACAAGGTGGCTATGCGCCGTCTGCTGTCGTACGACAAGATAGGCAATGTGGAGCACGAACTGACGCGCAAGGACCGGTGCGAGACCTACCTGCCGCTATATCGGCTTGTGTTCAGTATCTATGCCAACCGCCTGACGTCACAGCAACTTGATATCCTGATTTCGGGGATGAGGGAGAGAAATAAGAAGGATGATGTAATGTGTATCAGAGAAAAAGAGGATAATCCGCATATCATTCTAATCATCGGTGAAAGTTACAATAAGCGTCACTCGCAACTTTACGGCTACAACCGTCCCACGACACCGCGGCAGATGGAGCGCTACAGACGAGGCGAGATCGTGCCTTTCGAGGATGCCGTGGCTCCGTGGAACCTCACAAGTTTCGTCTTCAAGCACCTGTTCTCACTATATGCCGTCGGTGACACCGGCGAGTGGTGCGACTACCCAATGTTCCCCGAGGTATTCCGCAGGGCTGGCTATCACGTGAGCTTCCTTACCAACCAGTTCCTGCCACGCGCAAAGGAGCAGGTGTACGACTTCAGTGGCGGTTTCTTCCTGAACAATCCCGAACTGAGCAAAGCCATGTTCGACAGTCGTAATGAGAATCTGCATATCTTCGATGACGGACTGCTGAAGGACTACGACGGGTTGCGTGATGAGGAAGAGGGAGCTAAAGGAAAGCTTACGATATTCCACCTCATAGGTCAGCATACCGACTACCGCGTGCGCTGTCCGAAGAGCCGTATGCCGTTCAAGAAGGAAGAGTACAAGGAGGAGCGCCCCGACCTGTACCCCCGTGAGCTGCAGAACCTCGCCTACTACGACTGCGGTACGTGGTTCAATGACTCGGTAGTAGACCAGATTTTGCGTCGAGTGGATGATGAAGACGCAGTGGCTATCTACCTCTCCGACCATGGAGAAGAAGTATATGGCAGCAAGGGCGTTCACTTCGTGGGACGCATGCATTCCACCGAGATAACCTACCGTCTTGCACACGAGGAATTCGAGATACCAATGTGGGTGTGGACATCGAAGAAGTTCCGTCAGAAGCACCCCGAGATGCAACAGCAGATACGGCGAGCCGCCAAGCGCCGCTATATGAGTGATGCACTGGCACACACGCTGCTCTACCTGGCGGACATAGAAACACCGTAATATCGGACAGACCTCACTGTGCTCGACGAAGAGAAATACAACGAAAAGCGTCCGCGACTGCTGCGTCACGACAAGGACTACGACGTCTTGAGGGAGAAGGACAGAGCAAAAAGTGAAAAGGGAGAAATTAAGAAATGATAAGTAAGATAGAATCACAGGCACTTAGAGGCATTGCCATTCTCGGTATCGTACTTCATAACTATTGCCACTTCCTGGGTGAGGCGGTGAAGGAGAACGAGTATAAGTTCGATCCCTCCCGACCAGCACAGTTCTGGGATAAACTGACGTCGCTCGACAGCGACCTCTTTATTCACATTTTCTCTTTTCTCGGGCATTATGGTGTGCCTATCTTCTTGTTTATCAGCGGATATGGGCTGGTGAAAAAGTATGAAGCCAAAAGCACACAGCCTGCAACTACCTTCATCTGGCAGCACTTCGTAAAACTGTTCAAACTGATGATATGGGGATACGTGCTGTTCGTGGCGGTGTGGTTCCTGCGGCATAACGACGGACTGACGGTGTATTCATGGGACAGGGTACTGGCTCAGTTGACGATGACAGTGAACTTCGTATACTTTGAACCCAACCAGATAATAAAGCCCGGACCATACTGGTACTTCGGACTGATGATTCAATTGTACATACTTTACATCCTGGTACTCCACCGCTGGCGCGGCAAGGCGCTACTGCTGGGGATAGTGATGGCGGCGGCAGTCGTGCAGTACGCCTTAGGACTGTTGGACGATGCCCGCTGGCTTAACTATGTGAGGTACAATTTCATCGGTGGGGTGCTGCCCTTCTGTGCGGGAATATGGTTGTCGAGGTGGGAAAGGAACCGTACAGGCGACATGACTACCTTAAGAAATACCCAGCTGCTGTTGGTGTCTCTGGTGGCAGTCCTTGCCGGCAGTTTTATGTTGGAGACGTGGCTGTGGGTGCCGCTTTTCATCGTCAGTGGAGCGGTAGCAACAGTAAAACTCCTTCCCGAG
>JAFTFC010000258.1 GCA_017449725.1 Prevotella sp.
CCGTTAACGATGATACAAACCCAGTCGCCCACCTTCGGGCGTCCTAGAATACGGTGGTGCTTCATTGCCTCGAGAATATCATATGTCACCGGGTCGCCACCCTGCCCTGGCAGGAAGATAAGCACCGAGTCGGTGCATCCGTCACAGGCTAATCCGTAGAGCGTCGTGTCGCCTTCTATCTTCGTCTGGAGCCCTATCGTCTGCTTGGGTTCCATCTTCTGTTTGTTGCCGCATGCTGCTGCCATTAGTGCTGCTGCAACTATCATCAATAGTGTCTTTGTCTTCATCCTTAATTGATTTACGGCTGCAAAGATAAGAAAAAACGGAAGTAGAACAAAATAAATTGCCCTTTTTATTTTGTTCTTTGCTCACTTATTCGTACCTTTGACTTCGTCGAAGGTACTTGCGTTCGAAAGAAAAAACAAAAAATCTTTTTTTTATTTTGTTCTTTGCTCACTTATTCGTACCTTTGTAACCAAATCTTGAATAATAATAAAATATCAACTATGAAGAAGAGAATTCAGTTCAGTCTTGTCTACAGAGACATGTGGCAGAGCTCTGGAAAGTTCCAGCCACGCAAAGACCAGTTGGAACGTGTTGCCCCCGCTATTATCGACATGGGAGTATTCGACCGAGTAGAGACTAACGGCGGTGCCTTCGAACAGGTGAACCTCCTTGCAGGCGAGAACCCCAACGATGCCGTGCGTGCTTTCTGTAAGCCGTTCAACGAAGTCGGTATCAAGACCCACATGCTCGACCGCGGTCTTAATGCGCTGCGAATGTACCCCGTTCCCGACGACGTTCGCGAACTGCAGTACAAGGTGAAGCATGCACAGGGTGTTGACATACCACGTATTTTCTGCGGACTCAACGACACGCGAAACATAATACCTTCAATCAAGTGGGCTAAGGCGGCAGGCATGACCCCACAGGCAACCCTCTGTATTACAACTTCTCCCGTTCACACTGTGGAATACTACAGCCAGATTGCCGACGAGGTGATTGCTGCCGGAGCAGAGGAAATATGTCTTAAGGACATGGCTGGTATCGGTCAGCCGGCAATGCTGGGCGCACTGACCAAAGCCATAAAGACAAAGCACCCCGATGTTATCATCCAGTATCACGGACACTCGGGACCGGGTCTCTCTATGGCTTCAATCCTCGAAGTATGCAACAATGGTGCCGACGTTATCGACACCGCCATAGAACCACTCTCTTGGGGAAAGGTTCATCCGGACATCATCTCCGTTCAGTCGATGCTGAAGAACGAGGGTTTCGAGGTGAAAGAGATAAACATGAATGCATACATGCAGGCGCGCACACTCACCCAGGAGTTTATCGACGACTGGCTGGGTTACTTCATCAACCCCGGAAACAAGCACATGTCATCACTGCTCCTCGGCTGCGGACTCCCTGGAGGAATGATGGGTTCGATGATGGCAGACCTGGCAGGTATCCATCGCTCTATCAACAGCATACTGAAGAGCAAAGGACAGCCTGAATACACCACCGATGAGATGCTCGTGAAACTCTTCGACGAGGTGGCTTACGTATGGCCGCGCGTTGGTTACCCACCACTGGTAACCCCGTTCAGCCAGTATGTCAAGAACATTGCACTGATGAACCTCCTCACACTTGCTCAGGGCAAGGGACGCTTCGTCATGATGGACGATTCCATGTGGGGCATGATTCTCGGCAAGAGCGGAAAGATTCCTGGAACCATCGATCCCGAACTGGTTGAGTTGGCTAAGAAACAGGGTCGCGAGTTCACCGATGCCGATCCTCACACCCTCATCCCCAACGCTCTCGACGACTTCCGCAAGGAGATGGACGAAAACGGATGGGACTACGGCAAGGACGACGAAGAACTCTACGAACTGGCAATGCACCCCGAGCAGTATCGAGACTATAAGAGCGGTATCGCCAAGAAACGAATGCTCGAAGACCTGCAGAAGGCAAAGGATGCCAAACTCGGCGCTTCGCTCACTCCCGAGCAGGTGGCTGCATTCAAGCACGCCAAGGCAGACCCCGTTGTGGCTCCCGTCAAGGGTCAGATATACTACGAGTTCAGCGGCGATGGCGAGTGTGCTCCGTGCATCGAACCGTTCATCGGTCAGGACTACGAGCCCTCACAGACTTTCTGCTACATCCAGACACCTTGGGGCGAGATAGAGTCTGTCCCAGCATGTCTCGGAGGTAAGCTTGTCGAAGTAACTGCCAAGCAGGGTGCCAAAGTTAATCGTGGTGATATTCTTGGATATATTGAGCGTCCTCAGGAATAAT
Source organism: Prevotella sp. (assembly GCA_017449725.1). GTDB lineage: Bacteria > Bacteroidota > Bacteroidia > Bacteroidales > Bacteroidaceae > Prevotella. The sequence goes on from JAFTFC010000258.1 coordinate 2,284, forward strand.
CCATGAACTATCAGAAAATAATCGATAAGTACTACAAGGAGAACGATGCACTTCGCAACGTTCTCCTTGTTCACAGCCATAGCGTAGCACTGAAGGCTCTCGCCATTGTCGACGCACATCCCGAACTGCATCTTGACCGGCGCTTTGTTGAAGAGGCTGCCATGATTCACGACATCGGCATCTTCCGCTGCAACGCTCCGGGCATACACTGTCACGGAACAGAGCCATATATTTGCCACGGTCCTATCGGTGCGGAAATACTTCGTGCAGAAGGATTCCCAGAGCATGCCCGAGTATGCGAGCGCCATACGGGTTCCGGCATTACACTTGCCACTATTCTGGAGCGCAACCTACCGCTTCCTCACATGGATCTGCTGCCCGAGACACTCGAAGAGAAAGTTGTGTGCTATGCCGACAAGTTCTTCTCTAAGACCAAGCTCCATATCGAGAAAACCTACGAACAGGCAGAACACAGTCTTGAGAAGTTCGGAGCCGACAGCGTGGAACGCTTCCGTGCCCTGGCAGACCTCTTCGGCAGATAGCCGCAGCGCATGATTAGTTCTGATTAAAACAACCTAAAAGCCTCACGCTTAGAAAATCTTCTAAAACGCGAGGCTTCATCGAAAGGAGGAAGTGGTACCTCCAGGAATCGAACCGGGGACACACGGATTTTCAGTCCGATGCTCTACCAACTGAGCTAAGGCACCATTAAGTATTTCCTTTTTGCGGTTGCAAAGGTACGAAGTTTTTTCAAACTACCAAAGCTTTTTCTACTTTTTTTCTTCTTTTCTCATAAAATTGTTTACTTTTGCAGCATTATAATAAAGTATATTCCTTATATAAATAACGAATCGAATACCATACGCCATGAACATCGCGACACTTCTGCTTGGAATCTTCACTTTCGTGGAACTAAACTGCGAGAATCTGTTCGACTGTGACCACGACTCGCTTAAGGATGACACGGAGTGGACGGCTGAAGGAATGCGCCACTGGACGAAGAAACGCTACTGGAAGAAGGTAAACAACATTGGAAGGGAGATAATTGCCTGCGGAGAGGATGGCGAAGGATGGGCACTGCCCGACATGGCGGTACTGACAGAGGTGGAGAACGACTCCGTCCTGCGCGACCTCACGAAACGCTCCCTGCTGAGGAATGCCCACTATGAATACCTGATGACAGAAAGTCCTGACCTGAGGGGCATTGACGTGGCAATACTCTATTCTCCCATGTCTTTCTGCACTCTTCGCTGGTACCCAATAAGGGTGGAACCCCGACAGGGGATGCGCCCCACACGTGACATTCTCTATGCCAGCGGCATTGTTGGAAGTGGCGATACCCTCCATGTCTTTGCCGTTCATGCACCCAGCAGGTTTGGCGGCGAGAAGGAGACCCGCCCATACCGCATGGCTGTTGCCGAAAGGCTGTGTCAGGCAGTAGACTCAATAAGAAGCATCAACCATGAAGCACAGATAATCGTTGCGGGCGACTTCAACGATACTCACTCCGACCCTGCCCTGCTCTACTGCTACGAACATGGGCTGCAGAACATTGCCTACAAGGCACGAGGCAGACATGGTGCCGAAGGGACGTATAAATACCAAGGCGACTGGAGCAGTATTGACAATATTCTGGGCAGTGAGACTCTTGCACAAAAGGTTATGCAATACTTCGTGGCAGACAAGCCGTACCTCCTGGAAGAAGACAAAAACTACGGCGGAGTGAAACCCCGCCGCACTTTCTATGGATACACATACGATGGCGATGGCTATAGCGACCATCTGCCCCTAGTTCTCAAACTACGATTCTGACTGCAATATCTGGAGTATGCGCTCTGCCGTACGCCCATCCCATCGGTCGGGCAGTTCGTGATGTTTCCACGTTCCTCGAACCATGCGTCCTACGGCATCGGCAAGTTTTCCAGCATCCTCACCTACCAGTTCATTAGTTCCCTGCTTCACGGTCTCTATGTGCTCGGTATAACTGTTCAACGTAATACACGGTACACCATTGAACGTAGCCTCTTCCGCCACGTTTCCGCTGTCGGTGATGATTCCCTTGGCGTGAGCAGTAAGCCACCCGAACTCCAGGTAAGGTAGTGGCTCATGGGTGCGCAGGAAAGTATCGCCCACAACCTCACGGGCATTTTCACGCAGCAACGCCACAACCGGCACATCACCGGCAGCCCCAAGTATTGCATCAAGCATTAGTCGCAGATTGGCAGTATCGGAAAGCAACGCCTTGCGATTCAAGGTGAACACGATGTAGTCGCCGTCTCGCAGCGCCATCTCGTCCATCAGCTTCGGTCGCTGCCAGCGACTGTGGTTAAAGCGGAGATTGTCGATGAGAATGTTGCCCACCATGTAGACCCTGCTCTGCTCTGCTCCCTCGCGATTGGTGTTGCTGGTATTGCTGACGCCTGCCGTGAAGAGCAAGTCCGATAGTCCGTCAATCACCAGACGGTTAATCTCCTTCGGCATACGGATGTCAAAGGAACGGGTGCCTGCCACAAGGTGAGCCAGACGTATTCCCTGTTTCTTGGTTACGATAGCGGCAGCCATTGTCGAAGCAAGGTCGTCGACCACAATCACCACATCGGCAGGACGGCGAAGCAGATAGTGCTCAAAGGCGCTCATCACCTGCCCTGTCAGTTCGTTGAGGTTCTCACAGTCCACTCCCAGATAGAAGTCGGGACGCGGTATCTGCAAGTCGTCGAACAGTGTACCCTCAAGCGACGGGTCACTCTCTGCCCCCGTGTACACCAGTTGGTAACCGATGCCCTCGGTGCGCTGGATGGCTCTCACCAGTGGCGCCACCTTAATGAAATTAGGACGGGCTCCCGCTACAATACAAATGTTCATTGGCATTATGAATTATGCATTGTCCTTAAACAACTCCTTGATACCGCCGATTGAACCCATGACATTGGTAGCCTCGTAAGGCAGGTAGACAGTCTTGGTCTTGTCGCCCTTAGCGAGTTCTTCCATCATCTGTATGTATTTCTGTGCCAGCAGGTAGTTAGCCGGGTTGGTAGACTTGCCCACAGCCTCGGTTATAAGCTCTATCGCCTTAGCCTCTGCCTCTGCCTTGCGGATGCGAGCCTGCGCTTCACCCTCTGCGTGCAGCACTGCCTGCTGCTTAACTGCCTCTGCGCGGTTAATCATTGCAGTCTTCTCACCCTCAGATGCCAGAATCTCTGCAGCCTTCTCACCTTCTGAAGTAAGAATCTGTGCACGCTTGTTACGCTCTGCCTGCATCTGTTTCTCCATTGCATTGAGCACTGTTGCCGGCGGAATGATGTCCTGCAACTCTACGCGGTTCACCTTAACACCCCACTTATCTGTAGCATCGTCAAGTACTGGACGCAGCTTGGTGTTGATAGTGTCACGCGAGGTCAGCGTCTCGTCCAGTTCCTGTTCACCGTTGATGTTACGCAGTGTTGTCTGAGTAAGTTTCTCAATAGCGTTTGGCA
>JAFTFC010000259.1 GCA_017449725.1 Prevotella sp.
AAGAGGTTCCGCCGAAGGGATTAAGGATGATAAATAATGATAAAAATTGATTGATAGAATATTTGCAACTCGTTGATAATGAGTGCAATCAAAATCAACCATTGTCAAACGTTCTTATCTCGAATGTCCCTCTCTCTCCGCAAAGAATAGAAGCCGCGAGGAATTCACTTCCCCGCGGCTTCTTCTTTTACTACGCTACTTCCTACCCCTAATCACTCTCTCAGCGAGGTTACGGCTCGCTTACGGTGAGGTTACGGCTCACTGCCAACGAGGTTACGGCTCACTTCTTGGGTAGAAATGCGGAAAGTAGGAAAGTAGATTTCCTGTTAATTCGTAAAAAAAAATATCGAAAAGTTTTGCAGATTAAAAGATAATGCGTATTTTTGCAGTCGAAATGTAACCAAAAAACGACAAAAAGTATGACAAGAACAGCTAATATATGGTGGTGGCGCAGCTCAAGGTTCGAAAAATCGTGAGAAGATAGCCCTATACCCATAAGTTAGCATAGAAGATACAAAAAGAGGCTCGTCGTTCTTACGGCGAGCTTCTTTTCTTAAGGAAAAATAAATAATTACGATATGGCAAATTATCAAGTTGACAAAAACGGTTTTTACGGAGAGTTCGGAGGAGCATACGTTCCAGAGATTCTCTACAAGTGTGTTCACGACCTGCAGGAGGCTTACCTGCCGATAATAGAGTCGGAGGAGTTCAAGCAGGAGTACCACCAGCTGCTGAAGGACTACGTGGGACGCCCTTCTCCGCTGTACTATGCCAAGAGGATGAGCGAACGGTATGGCTGTCAGCTGTACCTGAAGCGTGAAGACCTGAACCACACGGGAGCGCACAAGATAAACAACACCATAGGTCAGATACTGCTGGCGAAGAAGATGGGAAAGACACGCATAATAGCCGAGACTGGAGCGGGACAGCACGGAGTGGCAACGGCAACTGTATGTGCGCTGATGGACATGAAGTGCGAGGTGTTCATGGGTGCTACGGACGTGGAACGCCAGCACACCAACGTGGAACGCATGAAGATGCTGGGAGCCGAGGTGCACCCCGTCCGCACGGGTAACATGACTCTCTCTGATGCCTGTTCGGAGGCTATCCGCGACTGGTGCTGCCATCCTGCCGACACATTCTATATAGTAGGTTCGACGATGGGACCTCACCCCTACCCCGACCTCGTTGCCCGCATGCAGAGCGTCATATCGGAAGAGATAAAATGGCAGCTCGAGGAAAAAATCGGGCGCGACTACCCCGACTACCTCATAGCCTGCATCGGAGGCGGCTCGAACGCCGCAGGCACCATTTATCACTATATGGACGACGAGAGGGTGAAGATAGTACTGGCAGAGGCTGGCGGACACGGATGGGACACCGACTACACGGCAGCTACCATCCACAAGGGAACTACGGGAATACTGCACGGAGCCAAGATGCTGGTGATGCAGAACGAGGACGGGCAGATAGAGGAGGCATTTACTATCTCGGCAGGACTGGACTACCCGGGCGTGGGTCCGATGCACTGCAACATGGCGAAGCAGGGACGTACGCAGGTGCTCTCGATAAACGACGACGAGGCAATATACGGCGGTTACGAGCTGACCCGCATGGAGGGAATCATCCCCGCCATAGAGAGTGCCCACGCCATTGCCGCCCTATCGAAACTGTCGTTCAAGAAAGACGACGTGGTGGTGCTGACGGTCAGCGGACGTGGCGACAAGGACGTAGAAACATATCTTAAGAACAAGCAAATGGCGAAGGAATATGGAAACTTTTAAATACAAGACAACGAGCAAGACTATTCTGGCGGACCTCTACACGCCGGTGGGTGTATATATGCGTCTGCGCGACCTCTATCCGCAGTCGGCGCTGATGGAGAGTTCCGACTACCACGAGCAGAGCAACTCGCGCTCGTTTATCGGCATCAACCCCATCGCCAGCGTAGCTATCGGACACGGCATCGCATCCATCGCTTTCCCCGACGGAACCACTGTCAGCAAGCCGCTGAGTGCGGACTTCGGTTCTGCCGAAGCCATCCACTCGCTCATCGACAGCATCGAGGTAACGTGCGAAGATGCCGGGGTTTGCGGACTCTACGGATACACGTCGTTCAACGCTGTGCGCTACTTCGAGGACATCGACGTGAAGGACGAGACACAGGAGAAGAACGATGCTCCCGACCTGCTATATATATTATATAAGGTGGTGGTAGTGTTCGACCATCACAATAGCAAGTTAAAGATTGTAACCCTTGGCGACGACACCGACATAGACACTGTCTATCGGGCAATGAACAAGGCGAATGTTCAGGCGTACGACTTCCACCCCGTGGGAGACGTGAGTTCCACCCTCACCGACGAGGAGCACAAGGCGAACATCCGTCGCGGCATACAGCACTGCTTGCGCGGCGACGTGTTCCAGATAGTTCTCTCGCGACGCTTCATCCAGAAATACGAGGGCGACGACTTCAAACTCTATCGTGCGCTGCGCTCCATAAATCCCTCACCCTATCTCTTCTATTTCGATTTTGGCGGTTTCCGCATCTTCGGAAGCAGTCCCGAAACCCACTGCCGCATAGAACGTGTGTCCGACGGTTTGCCCGTCGGAACCTTCCGCGCCTACATAGACCCCATAGCGGGAACGACGAAGCGCACAGGCGACGCTGAAGCAGACCGCAAGGGTGCCGAATACCTACGCAACGACCCAAAGGAGAATGCCGAGCACGTGATGCTGGTAGACCTCGCCCGCAACGACCTCAGCCGCAACTGCCACGGGGTGAAGGTGGACTTCTACAAAGACCTTCAGTACTATTCGCACGTCATACACCTTGTATCGCGCGTCTCGGGCGAACTCGACCCGGGAGCCGACCCCATCAAGGCGTTTATCGACACCTTCCCCGCCGGAACTCTGTCGGGAGCCCCCAAGGTGCGCGCCATGCAGCTCATCTCCGAATACGAGCCCCACAACCGTGGTGCCTACGGCGGATGCATAGGCTACATCGGACTCGACGGCTCACTGAACCAGGCAATAACCATCCGCACGTTCGTCTCGCGCAACGGTGAGCTGTGGTTCCAGGCGGGTGGCGGCATAGTAGCCAAGAGCGACGAGGAATACGAGCTGCAGGAAGTGAACAACAAACTGGGTGCCCTCAGACGCGCCATCATTGCAGCCGCTGGCCCCCTAAGTTAGGGGGCGACAGGGGTCTGAACAAGCGCTGGCCCCGAGGATAGTGTAATCATAAAAATGGTCTGATAAACGCTTGTTCAGACCCCCATCCCCCTAACTTAGGGGGCTTAAGAAACAATGAAGATAGTAATCATAGACAACTACGACTCGTTTACATACAACCTGAGTCACTTGGTAAAAGAGTTAGGCGCTGACGTCTCGGTGGTACGCAACGACCAGTTCGAACTGCCCGATCTGGAGCCTTACGACAAGATTATCCTCTCGCCCGGTCCCGGAATCCCTTCTGAGGCAGGACTGCTGCTCGACGTCATCCGCACCTATGCAGGACAAAAACCCATCCTCGGAGTATGCCTTGGACATCAGGCAATCGGTGAGGTGTTCGGAGCACGTTTGGAAAACCTCAGCGAAGTATTCCATGGTGTGGCTACCCCTTGCCGCATCATCAGCAACGACCCTGTGTTCAGTGGTTTGCCCACTGAAATCACAATCGGGCGCTATCATTCGTGGGTGGTATCGAGCCAGAATCTTCCCGACTGTCTGGAAGTTACCGCTGTCTCAGATGAAGGACAGATTATGGCGCTGCGCCACCGCGACTTCGACATCCACGGCATCCAGTTCCACCCCGAGAGTGTGCTAACCCCCAATGGAAAAGAAATAATTAAAAACTTCTTAGATATATGAAACAGGCATTACAGGAACTCCTCAACCACGAAGAACTCTCACGTGAGGAGATGAAAACCATCCTTGTGGGCATTACCCACAGTGAGTACCCCAACGAACAGATTACTGCCCTTCTGACTGCCCTTCAGATGCGCGGTGTGACAGTCGACGAACTCCTCGGATTTCGCGATGGCATCCTCGAGACGGGAGTTCCCGTACCCCTCGACTGCGAGCGCTATATCGACGTAGTGGGACCGGGTGGCGACAGAAAGAACACTTTCAACATCTCCACAACATCGTGCTTCGTAATTGCCGGAGCGGGATACAAGGTGGCTAAGCACGGCAACTATGCCGCAACATCCACCAGCGGTGCCTCGAACGTCATTGCCCAGCACGGAGTGAAGTTCACCGATGACATCGACCGGCTGAACCGCTGTTTGCAAGAGGCAGGCATTGTGTACCTCCACGCACAACTCTTCGCCAAGGCAATGAAGTTCGTGGGACCCATTCGTAAGGCTCTGCCCTTCCCCACCATCTTCAATCTGCTCGGTCCGCTGGTAAACCCCAGTCAGCCCAGTTGTCAATTGCTCGGAGTGGCTAACCTCGACCAGATGCGCCTTTACCAGCAGGTATATCAACGCATCGGTATTGACTACGGAATCGTGAACTCCATCGATGGCTACGACGAGATATCGCTGACAGGCGACTTCAAGGTTACCACCAACAACTACGAGCGCATCTACCGTCCTCAGGACCTCGGTTTCGACGTTGCCCGCCCCGAGGAGCTCGTCGCAGGAGCTACTGAGGCGGAGGCGAAGGAGATATTCGACTCGGTGCTGGAGAACCGCGCCCTGCCGGCACAGAAAAACATCGTGCTTGCCAATGCCGCCTTTGGCATCCAGGTTTTGGAACGCGGAGAGAAGAGCATCGAGGAGTGCATCGCCATTGCCCGCGAAAGCATCGATAGCGGCTCCGCCCTACGCACATTCAAGAAATTCGTAGAGTTAAACTCGTAATAACGATATAACGTTATGACGTAATAACGAAAAAGAATATGAAAGACATTCTACAGGAAATAGTAGCCACGAAGCGCTCGGAACTGGAGCAGATGAAAGCCAAGAAACCGTCGCTCCGCGAGGCACTGCTCAATAGCGACAGCGGCATCATTGCCGAGTTCAAGCGCCGCTCGCCCTCAAAGGGATGGATTAAGGAGGAAGGACGTGCCGACCAGATTCCGCTGTCCTACCAGCAGAACGGTGCTGCCGCCCTCAGCATCCTCACCGACCAGAAGTATTTTGGCGGACACGACGACTTCATACGTGCGGCACGCCTAAGCGGCGTCACCCTGCCCATACTGTACAAGAACTTCGTCATCGATGAGATGCAGGTCTACGAGGCTGCTCTCTGCGGAGCCTCCGCCGTACTGCTCATCGCCGCCTGCCTTCCGAAGGTGCGTTGCCGGGCGCTCATGGGTTTGGCGCATGAGTTAGGACTCGAGGTTCTCCTGGAGACGCACTCCGAGGCGGAACTAGAATATGCCGAACTGCGCCCCGACCTCTGTGGAATAAACAATCGCAACCTCGGTTCGTTCGTTACCGATGTCGACAACTCCTTCCGTCTTGCGGAACGGCTCCATTCGATTTGCGGCAACGGCAGCGATGCTCCCGTCCTCGTCAGCGAAAGCGGCATCTCCAATCCCGACACCGTCCGTCAGTTACGTCAGGCGGGCTTCCGCGGATTCCTTATCGGTGAGACATTCATGAAAATGCCCGACCCGGGCAAGGCATTAAACGAATTTATCTCTGCCCTATGATTATCAAGGTATGCGGAATGAGAGATGCGGAGAATATCCGCGAGGTCGAAGCACTGGGAATCGACTGGATGGGATTCATCTTCTGGTCAAAGAGCAGTCGCTACGTCAGCAAGCGCCCGACCTATCTGCCGCAGAAGTGCAAGCGCGTAGGAGTATTTGTCGATGCCACAGTTGACGACATTCTTCAGCATATCTCCGATTACCGGCTCGACATCGTTCAGCTCCACGGCAGCGAACGCCCTGAAGACGTCCGCAGGTTACGTTCATTATGTGGCGATTCCACCGCTATCATCAAAGCTGTTAACATTGCCACCAAAGACGACCTGATGCATACGAAGTCCTACGAGGGTGTGGTCGATTACTTCCTCTTCGACACTAAGGGCAAGAGCGTTGGTGGCAATGGAGAGAAGTTCGATTGGAGTGTGCTTGCCGATTATGCCGGCAATACGCCCTTCCTGCTCAGTGGAGGCATCGGTCCCGACGATGCTGCCCGTATCTCCCAGACTCTTACGCTCGACGGTTTCCCTGACGAGAAATGCGCAGGCATCGACCTTAACTCACGTTTCGAGACTGCCCCAGCCATAAAAGATATCAACAAATTAGATGCATTCATTAAAAAGATAAGACACTATGAATAAGATTAACGAAGTTTTCGCCAACCGTGGTGAGCGCAAATTACTGTCGCTCTATTTCTGCGCCGGCTGTCCTACGCTCAACTCAACGGGCGATGTCATTAAGACCATGGAGCGGCGCGGCATCGACTTCATCGAGGTAGGCATCCCCTTCAGCGACCCTCTTGCCGACGGACCGGTAATCCAGAGTGCTGCCACAAAGGCACTTAAGAACGGCATGAGTGTGCTGTTGTTGTTAGATCAACTGACTGCCATAAAGGACGAGGTAAGCATCCCCCTTATCCTTATGGGTTACCTGAACCCCATAATGCACTACGGCATCGAGCGCTTTTGTCAGTCGTGCGTCGAGAGCGGAGTCAGCGGAATGATAATCCCCGACCTGCCGTTCAAGGACTATCAGGAAATCGTAAAGCCCATTGCCGACCGCTACGACCTGCGCGTCATTATGCTTATTACCCCCGAGACATCCGAGGAGCGCATCCGTTTCATCGATGAAAACACCGACGGATTCATATATATGGTCAGTTCGGCCGCCATTACCGGTGCACAAAAGTCTTTCGACGACGCCAAGCAGGCTTACTTCCGCCGCATCGACCAGATGAACCTGCGCAATCCGCGCATGATAGGTTTCGGCATTTCCAATGCACAGACCCTCAAGGCAGCCCAGGACAATGCTGCCGGAGCCATCATCGGTTCAAAGTTCGTAACACTCCTCGACGAGGCAGGAGGTAATGCCGACAAGGCACTTGACCAACTTTTCGATGCCTTAAAACGATAATTTTCTTACTTTTTGTCACGTATATCAAATATTATGTGTAATTTTGCAGCCGATTAGAGTAAAAAGATTAACATTCAAGGTATGAAAGTAGCAATTGTTGGTGCCAGTGGCGCCGTTGGTCAGGAGCTTCTCCGCATTCTCGAGGAGCGTAATTTCCCCGTTGACGAGTTGGTATTGTTTGGTTCCGAGCGTTCTGCCGGACGCACTTACCCTTTCCGTGGTAAGCAGATCGAAGTGAAGCTTCTGCAGCACAACGACGATTTCAAGGGCGTAGACATTGCCTTCACCAGTGCCGGAGCAGGCACCAGCAAGGAATTTGCCGATACCATCACCAAGTACGGTGCCGTAATGATTGACAATTCCTCTGCCTTCCGTATGGACGACGACGTGCCCTTGGTTGTTCCCGAGTGCAATGCCGAAGATGCCCTCAACCGTCCGCGCGGCATTATCGCCAATCCTAACTGCACCACCATCATGATGGTAGTAGTTCTGCAGCCACTGGAGAAGATTTCTCACATCCGTCGCATCCACGTTGCCTCCTACCAGAGCGCCAGTGGAGCAGGTGCTGCCGCCATGGCAGAGTTGCAGCAACAGTACAAGGACATGGTAGAAGACGGCAAGGTGACAACAATTAAGAAGTTCGCCCACCAGCTGGCTTACAATGTCATTCCCCAGATAGACGTCTTCCAGCCCAACGGATATACAAAGGAGGAGATGAAGATGTTCAACGAGACTCAGAAGATTATGCATACCGATGCCCGCTGCTCGGCGATGTGCGTACGTGTAAGTTCACTTCGTTCACACTCTGAGTCCGTATGGATTGAAACTGAGAAGCCTATCAGCGTAGAGGAGGCACAGAAGGCTATTGCCGCTGCCCCCGGATGTCAGCTTGTCGACGACCCTGCCAACCTCGTATATCCCATGCCACTCGAGACTGCCGGCAAGGACGATGTCTTCGTAGGACGTGTACGCAAGGACCTTGCCGACGACTGCGGCCTCACCTTCTGGCTCTCAGGTGACCAGATCCGTAAGGGTGCTGCCCTCAATGCAGTCCAGATTGCCGAGTACTTGGTAAACAAGAAATAAAACAGAGACTTTACTAAGATAACATAAAGAGAGCCTCATCTTTCATTGATGAAGCCCTCTTTTGCTTTGTGCGCCTGACAGGACTCGAACCTGCACGTCGCGGGACACTAGATCCTAAGTCTAGCGCGTCTACCAATTCCGCCACAGGCGCGTTTGTTTTTTGGGCGATTGGACTATTCGGGGTGCAAAGGTACACAGAAAAATTAAGAATTAAAAAGGAAAAAAGAAAAAATACTCGTTTTTCCCCGATTTTTTTACTTATCAAGAACTTTTATTGTCAGCGACTGGGGGTCGAGACTTATTCCAGGACGGTCGATGAATGCTGACAGTGAACCGTCGGCAGCAAGTTCGGCGGGTGTCCCAACAGTGACATCCAAGTCGTGCATCAGCCACAGTTCGTCGGCTATCTGCAGGGCGAGTTCCATATCGTGGGTGGAGAGGAATATTATCTTATCTACCTCACGACTTAGTTGACGCAGCAATTGCAGCATCTCTACCTTGGAGGGATAGTCGAGAAAGGCGGTGGGTTCGTCGAGAAAGATGACAGGTGTCTGCTGAGCCAATGCCTTGGCTATCATCATCTTCTGGCGCTCTCCGTCGCTAAGTGTCTGGATGCGCCGACGGCTGAGGTGGCTGATTCCCACCTGCTCCATACTCTCACGCACTATCTCCTTGTCCTTGTCGCTGAGGGTTCCGAAGTATCCCGTGTAGGGGGACCTCCCGAGCCCTACGATGTCGAATACCGTCATGTTCTGCACGTCGGGCTTGCCAGTCAACACCACACCAATGGTCTTTGACAGCTCGCGGTCAGAGAAATCACGCAGATTGCGTCCATCGATAATTATCTCGCCTTCGAGAGACGGCTGAAAGGCGGAGAGAGTGCGCAGCAGAGTACTCTTGCCCACTCCGTTGGCTCCGATAAGACATGTTAGTCTACCGCTGTGGAGGGTGGCATTGAGGTATTCGGCTACGATGTAGTTGCTGTGTTTCAGCGGGTATCCGATAGTTAACTGGCGTAGTTCAATCGTTGACATGACTTCTTGCAAATTCTATTATTGTATCCTTTCCACGAAGGAAGTCCTCGTCGAGGAGTCCAACGTAATAGTGCGGTTCTATACCGTTCTCTGTGGATTGGCGGTTTACATCATACATGGGACAGGCAGAGAATCTGACAGCCCAGCCGTTGGGCAGTTCGCTGGAGAAAGGCATACCTGCTCCCCCACCCGTCTTGTCGCCCACGATGGTAACCTGCGGACAGCACTTCATATACTTCACGAACTCGTTAGCAGCACTGTACACACTCCTGTTCGTAAGCACAAAGGCGCGCTTCTGCCAGCGCAGACCACTGGAGGGTTTCAGCCTCTGCTCCTCCATGGCGGAGAAGTCGCCGTGACCCCTGCCCGTCTTGTGCTGAAGGTATCCAACAGTGATTTCTTCGTTGGTGAAACGGGCGGCAAATTTCTCGGCTGCGGTAATCTGACCGCCTCCGTTATCACGTATATCTATTATAATAGCACGGCATGGTGCCAGTTCAAGCAGCACTTCGTCAAGGTTTCCCTCGCCGGGCTCGGTCTGGAACGACCCGCAATAGACATATCCCACGTTGTCGTCGAGAGTCCTGTAGCGCAGCGTTCCGGCAATTTTGTAGTCGGTGCCAAGGTAGCGCCGCTGAAGGGTGTCGCTGAAGTTGGCGGGATAGTCCTCGTGCCATGCCCAGTAGCGTCCCATGTCGAAGGGCGTGTAAAGGTTAACATGACCATCGCGCAGTTCTGAAAGCATCCCCGTCAACAGTTCGAAGAGCTGCTGCCGCGACATATTGTCAGTTACCTGCTTGGAATAGCGGGCATAGACATTAGCCCAGTCGATATTTTTTTCGTCAAAGAAGCAGTAATGCTCGTCCATAATATGCCACAGCGCCTCGAAGTTTCCGCGTGCATCGTCAGCATACTCGTCCTGATCAACACACGAGGAAAGCAGCAGCACTACTGCCAGTACAACGCCTATGATAACAATTCTATTCAATCTTCAATCTTTCAATTTTCAATCTTCAATTTTCCAACGCTGAATTTCTTAACAAACCCCACTACGAGCAGATGGGAATAGTTGTGATACTTTATCTCATTAACTTCCGACTGCTGATAGTCGCCCATGTAACCCACTCGGAAGGTGGTCTTCCACAGCGTGAAGTCAAGGGTCAGCAGATGCCGCATCGAGGGAGCCGAGAACGGAGTTGTCACCACGGCATTATGGTCGTAGTTGCCGCGAGTGAATATCTCGTAGTACGACTGCCCGTAGTTTGGCGAGAACATAAGCCCGAGGAGCGGTGCCGACAGTTCGTAGCCGAGGTGGAATGGACGGTTCCACAACCTGAAATGCCATGTGGCGGCAGCTGAGGGACTTACCGAGATGCCGACGCGAGCCTGTGCGGGGTTGTTGCTGTTGCGGGTATTGTACAGGAATCCAAGGTTCAGTTCTCCCATTCCTCCTGCACGCACATCGAGTGCACCGTCCAGGAAGTTCCAGTTGTAGTGCCGCCCCCATCCGAGGGAGTACATTCCGCCCACTTCCGTGGCATCCTTGGAGCGCGGTTTGCTCTGGGATATGTAGCCCTGATGGACTATCTCAGTAGACCAGTGGTGCAAGGGTTTCTGGCGGATGGTATGATCAATGAAGCGCACCTCGGTGCCGGAGTAGTGCTCCGGCGAGAGATAGGTGTCCAAGAGGCGTGTTGCTCCTACTCCAATCATCTTGGAGTTTACTACCGTTTTCTCCTGAGCGCACAGCTGCAGGGGAAGCAGTAGCAACAGTAGCAACAGCCTATTCATCATCACCGAAGAGGTTTAGTTCGATGGGTTTTGAGGGCTCGGGGTCGCGGAATTCTGTTGGCGGCTCTTTGGAGGGGTCCTCGGAGGCGGGGTCCTCGGAGGGGTCCTCGGAGGGGTCCTCGGAGGGGTCCTCGGAGGCGGGGAAACCGCCTCCCACAGGAGAAGCCTCGGTATCTGTCAGCTCCTCCGTCGGTTCTTCCGTCGGTTCTTCCGTCGGCTCTTCCGTAGGTTCCTCGGGGAAGCGGAGGGGATCGAGTTCCTCTATTTCTGCTACTTCCCACGTACTGATGCGCTTACCCTTCGCCTTATATCCCTTCACACCGACGAACTGCTCGGCATCGATCTCCATAGCCTCGCGGAAACTGTCGTTGCCGCCGAAGGTGACGCGGATGCGCGGATATACGGTGTCGGTGAGTATCACCTGTCGCGTCTCTGGGTTCTCGCCGAGGTAGTTCTGTTTGCGTTTGTTAGCTTCCATGAGGAAGCGCTTGAGGTAGGGATAGCCGTTGTTGTCGGCATCGTAGAGCACTGCCGTCCACACCTTCTCTGCCTGGAACTTCTCAATAAGCCTGATATTGTCCTCGTAGTGATTGTTCAGGTCGAACGAACTGAGGTAGTAGTCGCCGTTCTCCAGCACCACGAGTATGCTGTCGCTGTCGGAGAACTCGCCAAGATACCGTCCATGCTCGTCGTAGTTCAGGCGTTTCACGTCGGGGTCGAACCACACCTTTCTGCCGCCAAGGGTAGAACGTCCGTGGCTCTTCAGCGAGATGCGCACTACTGGGTGCTTTGTCAGGGTGTTTCCCTTCGACGCACGTCCCTTTATAATTATCTCCGAGAGGTCTTTCTCGAGGAACAGTTTCTTCGCTTTCGCCGTTGGGTCGAGGGTTATCTTTATCACCTCCGCCTCACCATTTGGATTGCTGGTGAAGTAGAGTATGCGGCTGCCGGGGGTGCCCTGTGTCAGGTCATATTCCTTGTCGCGTGTCACAGAGGTTACATTGAAACGCTTAACGTAGCAGAAGCCCTTCTTGCCGTCGCGGTAAACCACATTATATATCGTGCGGTTGTCGTTCTTCTTGAACACCTGGATGTGCTGAACGTTCTTGCCCACAAACACCTTCTCCTGCACACGTATAACCTTGTACTTACCGTCCTTGTAGAAGATAATGAGGTCGTCGAGGTCGGAACAGTTGCAGACAAACTCATCTTTCTTCAGCGAAGTGCCGATAAATCCATCTTGGCGGTTGATATAGAGTTTCTGGTTAGCCTCTACCACCTTTGCCGCCTCGATGGTGTCGAAGTTCTTTATCTCTGTGAGGCGTGGGTGGTCCTTGCCGTATTTCTCCTTAAGATAGCGGAACCAGTCGGCAGTAACCTCGGTCATGTTCTTCAGTTTCTTGTCGATGTCGGCAACTTCCTCCTTGATGCGCAGCATTGCCTCCTCTGCCTTCTCCTTATTGAACTTCAGTATGCGCTGCATCTTTATCTCGAGCAGGCGCAGGATGTCTTCCTTGGTCACCTCGCGCACCATCTGCGGATAGAACGGAGTGAGCCTTTCGTCGATGTACTCGCAGACAGCATCGATGTTGGGCGCATTCTCAAACTTCTTGTCCTTGTATATGCGCTCCTCGATGAATATTGCCTCGAGCGACATGAAGTGCAGATGCTCCAGCAGTTCACCCTTCCTGATCTCGAGTTCCTTGCGCAGCAGGTCCTTGGTGTGCTCCACGTTATATCGCAACACTTCGCTTATGGTGGTGAACTGCGGTTTGTCGTCCTCGATGACACAGCAGTTTGGCGAGATATTTATCTCGCAGTCGGAGAATGCGTAGAGCGCATCAAGTGTCTTGTCCGACGACACTCCCGGCTGCAGCTGTATCTGAATCTCTGCGTTCGCCGCCGTATTGTCGTCCACGTGACGAGCCTTAATCTTTCCTTTCTCTACAGCCTTCAGAATTGACTCGATAAGTGTCGAGGTAGTCTTACCGAAGGGAATCTCCCTGATAACTAGCGTCTTTGAGTCTATCTTCTCTATCTTGGCGCGCACTTTGAGCACTCCTCCACGCTGTCCGTCGTTATACTTCGACACGTCGATGCTTCCACCCGTGGGGAAATCAGGATATAGCATGAAGGGTTCGCCATGCAGATAGCTGACGGCGGCATCACATATCTCACAGAAGTTGTGCGGCAGAATCTTCGTCGACAGTCCCACGGCGATACCCTCGGCTCCCTGTGCCAGTAGCAGCGGGAACTTGGCGGGCAGAGTTATCGGCTCTTTGTTTCTGCCGTCGTAAGACATCTGCCACTCGGTGGTCTTTACGTTGAAGATGGTGTCCAAGGCAAACTTGGACAGGCGGGCTTCGATGTAACGGGGAGCTGCGGCGCGGTCGCCGGTGAGAATGTTGCCCCAGTTTCCCTGTGTCTCCACCAGCAGGTTCTTCTGTCCCAACTGCACCAGGGCGTCACCGATTGAGGCGTCGCCGTGGGGGTGGAACTGCATGGTGTGACCCACGATGTTCGCCACCTTGTTGAATCGTCCGTCGTCCATTCGCTTCATGGAGTGCATGATGCGTCGCTGCACAGGCTTGAAGCCGTCTATGATGTGCGGGATGGCACGGTCCAATATCGAGTAAGAAGCGTAATCGAGGAACCAGTTTCTGTACATGCCGCTCAGGTGGTGTACTATCGAAGCGTCGAACCTGTTGCTCGGCTTATAGTCAGAATGTCCCAGCGCCTCACCGCCGTCATTCTCACTAACGTCCGCCGTTCCGTTCTCGTCAACGTTCCCGTTTTCGTTTACCTTTTCGTTTTCTTCTATATTCTTTATTTCGTCGTCCATAGGTTAAATTAGGTAGCGTATTACTTATCATCATAATGACCGTATGCAGAAAGCACATCTACATAGACCTCCGTATCGAAAATGCGATATACAAGACGATGCTTTTTTGTGACTTCTCTACTCCATCGTCCTTCTGGCTTTCCCTTCAATGGTTCTGGATGTCCAAGTCCTGTTTTAGGATGACTCTTCAATTCCTCAATAAAGCGATTGGCTTTTGCAAATGCTTTC
>JAFTFC010000260.1 GCA_017449725.1 Prevotella sp.
ATCGGGAACGCGCAGCGATTCGCCGTCAAAGACATAGTCAGAAGCCGCCACGACCTCCTCGCCAGCAAGGTTCACTACGTGGTAGGTGACTTTGTCGTTGCCTTCAAATACAGCATTCCAATCGCCCCAACCTTTAATACTGTTGTATGGTTGGTTTTCTATGCGTACTGGGTTGCTCGTTCTGTTGTCTGGAGAACCTAAAGCAGAACGTGAATTTACCAGAACCGACACCGCAGCACCAGGGTTGACATAGATAGAGAAGGTGGCTTTGGCGTCGTTGCTATATGTTGCCGAGAAGGTGTCGTAGCCTAAGGATGAGGTCGCCTGTAACACATTGGTCTGGGCGGTGAGAGCTGATGTGGTGATAAACTGTGTCGGATCATCGGCACGGATGATTCTGAATGCGTAGGGTGTACCGCTTATCTTCCACTGTGTGGCAGAGGCGGCACTGGTCACCTGGCTGAGTTCGCCTTCGCCACTGGGGGAACCAACGTAAATGTTGGGACTGCGCGATTTTAGGCGGAGTTTATATGCGCGGGTACCGCTGAAGACTGTATTGTCGTAGTCGTACTTCACATATATGTCGGGTACTATGTCCATCACCCATCCCAGTGTGTTCTTCTCTGGTACGTTACCAGTCATGTCAGAACTGGTGGCATAGCGGTAATTGCTGCAGAAAGGACTCTTGATAAAACGCTGCAATTCCAAATCTGTGGTAGCACCAGACTCCCACAGACATTCCTGAACTCCACTGCTGTTGAGGATGTGGAACCGACGCGTTGGGTCTGTAGGAGCTGTCTTTACGAAATAGGTGGCGCTGTAGCGACGCTCGCGCCAAGCCTTCAGCTGAGTACCGCTACTATACCAGTTGGGACCGGCGCACAAACCGTCAGCCTCGCTATTCTGTATAGGATTGCCATCTACGGAACTGTTTACGCGCAGAGAGCTACGGGTATATAACTGACCGTTATAGAAGATAGTGTAAGTGGTCAGATAGAACTTATTGTAGATATTTGCCGTAGCCGTAGGCAACAACTTGAATTCATTGCCACCCTTCAGCACCTCGCTGTCGTAGGAGCCGCCTCCGGCTTCACCAAGAGAGACTGACTTTGTGGACTGCGAATAAGGGTGGATTTGCATAGAATTTGGATCGCCGGTTACGGTCCAGAAATCGGAATTAGAAGAGGTACCGTCACTTGTTGTAAAGATACCGCTGGTCGAGGCTGTCCAGTATTTTTCGTAATTATTGAGAGGAGATTGACCGTCACCGAGGGTGATGCGGTAGGTGCCGCTGAAGATGGAGTGGTCATAATCATCGTAAGTAACGTAGCATGTTACGACCTCCGCCGTAGCGAAGTGGTTGCCGCTGGTAATCTCTGATGACTCATCCACAGTGAACGTACCGTCGCCGTTGTCGGTAGCAGCGCTGTAGTAGCGGTGGGTGTTGACGAGTGGTGACATCTGCGAGGCTTCCAACCTACCATTGTCGTTGCGGTTCGTACGCACAAAGCGGGCTGTCACCTGTCGCTTGCCGCTGCCGTCGGCTGCGCCGAGCATTATGTGCACATAGTCAGTGGCTAAGGCTGTCGTTACAGTGCCCAAGCAGAGAAGCAGCGTCATTAGTAATTTGTTCATGAATCTATTGCTCACACAAGGATGCACCTCCTGTGAGACCTTACTCGTCAAAGAGTGTAGAGTCTGTTTGTAGTTAGTCATTTCTTGTTTGCTTCTTTATCCAGATTATACTGTGTGTCAGCACATTAGTATATACATGCGTATGTACGTATATGCGCACAACACTGCAAAAGTACTACTTTCTTTTGAAACAAGCAACATTCTAAGTGTTAAATTTTTGCTTTGTTGTTAAGTAGACTGAAAAATATTCGTATCTTTGTCGGCGAAACATCAATACTTAAAAACATGAGAAAAATAAAGATCCTGACCCTTTTGGTATTCTTTTTTGCTAATGTAATGGTGCTGCGGGCAGCTACATATCAGCATTACAGTGAGTGGATGGCAGCATCGGAGATGCAGCGCACTCCTCATCCCTACAACCTGAACTTCTCTTCATGGTGGCCCCAGTGGAGTTACCAGGTGGGAGTAGAGCTCGATCCTATGCTCGATGTCTATCTGGAGTACCAGAATGCTAAGTTGTGGAACTACCTCAAGGAGTATCCTGCAATGATGGTACAGAGCGACGGCTCTATCTCCGGATATAGCTACAGTGACTTCAATCTTGACAACGTGCGTCCGGGACATTTCCTCTTCCGCATGTACCAGCAGTCGCCTGCCGAAAAGGAACTGAAGGCACTGAACACTCTGTTTAAACAGCTGGAGAACCAACCGCGAACAGAGAATGGAGTCTGGTGGCATAAGGAGGTGTACCACTGGCAGGTATGGCTCGACGGGGTATTTATGGGAATGCCGTTCTATGTACTTTCAGCACCGACGCTGAAAGCGGGACAGGAGAAGACGTACTATGATGATGCGGTAGACCAGATGACTACTACCGACCGCATGACCTACGATGAGGCTACCGACCTGTGGAAACATGCGTGGGATGAGACGCACACTATGTTCTGGGCAGATGCGCAGACAGGACAGAGCCAGCATACGTGGGGTAGGGCGCTGGGATGGTACTTCATGGCACTGTTGGAAGTGCTTGAGGCACTGCCCGAGGACTATGCTCGACGTGGTGAACTGTTGGAAATTTTCCAACACGTGGCTGCTTCGGTAGTTAAGTATCAGGATGAGAGTGGTGTGTGGTACGACGTACTTGATGTCGATGATCCGCGCAACTACCTTGAAGCCACCTGTTCTTCGATGTTTTGCTACTGCCTGTTAAAGGGCGTCAGTCATGGATGGCTCGCTGATGAGTATAAAACTGCAGGAATTAAGGCTTTCCGTGGAATAGTGACTGAATTTGTAAAGGAAAATTGTAATGGAACCATCTCTCTCGAGAAATGCTGCGAGGTGTCGGGACTGGGACCTGAGAACAAACCCCAGCGCGATGGTTCGTTCGAGTATTATATGAGTGAGAACGTCCGTGACAACGATCCTAAGGGAGTGGGACCATTCATGTGGGCGGCTCTTGAGATGGAGCGACTCGGATATACTGTTGAAAATTTGTTTAATGAGGAAGTTGTCGATGGAATCGCTGAAAAAGAGATTTTAAAGAGCGATGAAACCGCTGCTTTTTATAGTCTTGCAGGAGTGCGTGTGGGAAAGAACTATAGAGGCATTAAGATAAAAAATGGGCGCGTGATGCGTTAAATAATGTTTGATATTTTTGCTTTTCACATTAAAAATGCATCTCAGTGCACGCTATTTTACTTGCAAATTGATAGAAAAGACAAATAATTAAC
>JAFTFC010000261.1 GCA_017449725.1 Prevotella sp.
ACACGCTGACCAGCGAGGTTGAATGCAGAGGTTTCAATATTCAATTTTCCATTTTCAATTGAAACAATTCCGTCGGTATCACCCCCGCTATATCCTGTAAGCGGGCGTGCATTGGCAGCGGCAATGACTGAGGCGTCGACGAGCTGAAGGGATGCTGCCTCAGCATAGGTGAGATAGACTTTCTCTATGGTCTTCATGTCCTGGGGAAGGGGCAGATAGACCTGAGGCTTACCGGCTGCCACTCCGGCAGAGGTTGCAAGGGCAATGCCGTCGGTATTGACGTACTCGACCTTAAGGGTGACTGGGAAGTCGACTGTCTGGAAGTCTACTATTACGAGGGTCTTGTCGGCATAACGGTCGTCGCCAACCTGCCAGCCGGCTTGTCCCCAACGGGCTGTGGTCGTGGCGGTGAAGGTCTCGGCGTCGTAGACGGCGTCGCGGAACCAACTCATGGCAGCCACGTTGATGTCGCCGTCCTTCACTGCGGCGGGCTTGTAGAGTTCGATCTTTGTTATCGTGATGCCGTCACCTGAGAAGCGGAAGCCGCTGCGCAGCTGCTCTACCATAGCCTCGGTGAGTATAATCTTCACGATGTAGGGATAGTCGGTAACTTCTGCCAGTTCTACCTCGCCGCCGACGCTCTCTGAGGATGCGTTGCGTAGAATGACCTTGGGCCACTCGCTGCCCTGGGTACGTGCGCTGACGGTTACGTAGAAGTGCTCACCAGTTTCAAGGATGGCTCCCCATTCTTCGTTCATCTGGCATATTTCGTTCCACGCCATAACGACTCCCTGGGCATCTTCGAACAGGGTGCGTGTTTCTCCCTCTTCAAGGGGTTTCACCACGGGCTTGGTGCTCTCGGGGTTCACCTTTATTTCCTGGAAGGCGAAGGTCGCAGCCTCGGTAGGCTGAATCTGTACCTGATAGAGGTGCTTCGTCTCGTCGAGAGTGAAGTAGAGTATCTCGGCGGGGTCGCTCATGATGACGTCGGCATCGCTCTCGTCGGTATACTTAACATAGAGTTTCACTGTTGTAGCACGGTCGAAGGTGATGCGCAGTTCCTTACCGCTGACTTCCTCGCCGTCGCTGACTGTCAGTTGGACACCGGTCCATCCCTCGGTGGTTGTCACGGTGTGTGTCCCGGCATCGTAAGTCACCTTCTCGGCATTCTGCACTTCTATTTTCGAGAGGTCTGCAACGCCGTCCTCGTCGAATACCGTTTCAACGGGCTCCACGGGCTCGTCCTGCGGCTCTACGTACTTCGAAGCGAAGTAGTTCATGTAGTCGTTGTACCAGTTGGCTCCCACCTGATGTGCATTCTCGGGATTGAAGCTGATCTCCTTCGTGGTTCCGTCGGGCAGGTTGTTATAGGGAGCGATATTGGTGTGCGGCGGGCAGACGTTGTCCTGCACACCGATGGTGGCGATGACCGCCGTCTTGTCGCTGATGCGGGTAGCGAGGTTCTTCGTGTCGAAGTAAGAGAGGAAAGCATACATCTCTTCGTCGGTCATGTCGCCCTGGTTCTCGCGGGCAACGTATGCGGGCCAGTTAACGATCTCAAAGTAGTCGGGGAAGTCGCCCATGAAGGCAATACCCGGGGCGATAGCCTTGAACTCGCGACCACCCAGGGCGGCAGCGGCGTAGGTGAACGCACCACCCTGGCTCTGTCCCTCAGCATAGAGGTTGGTCATGTCGCTCGTCGGGCGCGAAGCCATGAAGTCGAGCGCACGCACGCAGTCCATGTAGGCACCGCGGTAGTAGTATTTGTCCTTGTCGCCGAAGTTGAAGGCGAACCAGTCACCGTAGGTGTTGGTGAAGTCGCGGTCGATGCCGTCGGCACGCTCTGCGGCAGGACGGTTGTTCACCGACTGTCCGCGAGTGGAGAGGATAAACTCGGCATAGCCTGCCGACAGATTGTCGCCATCGCCGCTAAGACACCACGGCTCTACACCCTGTCCACCGGGACGGTAGCCTGAGTCGTAGCCCTGATAGTGCATGATGACGGGGTGCTTCTTGCCGTCGTTCGGCTCAGCATAGTATCCGCGAACGGTTACGGGCTGCCCGTCGCCGTCGCTCACTGACTTGAACTCCACGAGGTAGACCGTGCGGTTCTCGGTGGAGTGACTCTCTATCTTCGTCAACACAGGCTCGTCGGTAGCCTCAACCTGTGCCAGTTCGTCGAGGGCGGTCTGCCAGAAACTGTCGAAGTCCGCCTGCTTGTCGGGAGCAGAGACGATTTCGGTAGGATTGACGCCAAAGAAGAATGCGCGTGCCAGATCATCATTAACATAACAGGTAGCCTTGTAGAAGCCTGCAGCAGGCTGCTCTGTCCATACCAGTTCGATATCTTCTGCTGCACCCGCAGCGATGGTCACTTCTTTCGACAATGTCGTTACTGCCGCCATCTTGTCGGTGGCAATTTCAATAACAGCATTGGCTACCACTGACTCATCGTAGGGATTGACAGCGTGAATTGTGAATGTGGGATTTTCGTTTTCGAACACCCAGTCGCCTCCTGTTACGGGCACCGTCATCGTCAGCGGTTTCAGGTCGGCGGGATTGATAACCTCAACAGCCGTCAGCGTAAAACTTGTACCGCTGATGATCAGTCCGCCCGACTGCAGTGCTGCCAACATGTCGGCTGTAATGGTGAACTGCTGATACTTTCCACTGATGTTGACAATCTCGGTTCCTGTCAGTATTTCCCAAGAACTGTCTCCGAACTTCAACTGGGCGCCCGCACCAAGGTTCTTGAACTTGGCACGCAGCAGCATACCCTCCTGAGCCTGGGCAAATGCCGAAGCAGGTATCTGCTCCCATACTTCCCACGTATTGGTAAACACTTTCTCGCCCGTCCAAGCCGTGAAACTTTCGCCTGCAACAGGCTCTACAGGAGTGTCGCCGCCAGGAGTCTCGACAGTGATCTTTGTCAGGGTGTATGCCTGACCCGTAATCACCAGTCCGCGCTCGGCAATCCATGTTGCCATTTCGTCGGAAGCCACGGTGTAGGATCCCACGCCGTTGCTGACGGCAACGTCAAGGTCTGTCCACGCCCAGTCGCTGCCAGCCTTGTATCTGAAAGCATACTGGATTTCCGCCTCCGAATAGGTGGAAGTGGTATAGAAACGGATGACATCGTCCTTGGCAACATCCGTGAAAATTGTTTGGAACTCAGCAACAGCGTAGGTGTCGAGCTGGATTCCGGGATAATAGTCGTTGTTCCATGAGATGGTTTGGCTGCCCTCCCACACGGTTGTCTCTGCACCCATTGCGCCAATCAGGCACATCATGCACATCAGACCAACTAAAAATATCTTTTTCATTGTTACTTAGATTTTATAGTTACTTCTTTACGATTCGGAAATTAGCCAGATAGAAGTCGGCATCATAGTCCTGGTATGGCTGGAAACCGACGTTGAGGGTCATCTTGCCGTCAACAGCCGACAGTCCGTTGGGTGCTATCTGCTCCAGCGAGCAGCGCACCGTCTGCCAACCGCCCTCGGTGTCGAGAGTCTCGGGATTCCAGCGATAGCTGTTGTCCCAGTCCCAGTTCAGGGCAAACTCATAGCCGGTATCAAGAAGAGGATGTCCCTCGGCAGTCTTCACCTCGAAGACGAAGTTATACAGATTGACGTTCTCTGCTTCATAAGTCTCTGCCAGCGGCTGCTCGAAACTCAGTTCCACCCATGCATACTCGCTGATGGTACCCGAGAAGTGCAGACATGAAGTGCCGAGGTCACCGGTCTCAATGCTCACATTGCGGTCGGTCATCTCCTGTTCTGCCTTACTGATGTCGTCGAAGAGCATGTCCGAAGTGGGACGGAACGGCATGTTCACCGTCTGCTGCTCACCGTAGGCGTCAATCCATGAAATTACGAAAACGCTGTTGTCGGGTGTTCCTTGGGGGATGTTGAACGACAGTGTGTTGCCCTCAACACTCAGCGGCAGTTCTTTGTCGTCGAGGGTAAGTGTGAAGTCGTAGTACTCAAGGTTCTCCCCGTTGACTGCAACGTTGGTGCCCGGCTCAGCGAATTCGTTCAGCAGACCTCCAACCTCGGCAGCTGGAAGAGCTATGTAGAAAGAGTATTTCACGGAGCCCATGTCGGTAGTGTATTCTATGACGTTCTCGTGGTTCTTGGAGTATGTGTCGGGCACTGTAACGACGGCCTTGGTGCTCTGCGTGTAGGTCTGGTTAAGGTCTGTTTCAACGGTGTTGAATTTAAGACTCTGCAGGCGGTTGAGGTTCTCACCCACGATAGCCAGGCTCTGCCCCATCTCTGCTGCGGTCAGCGGAGTCTGCATGTTTACGTCAGCCACGGCATACACCGCCTTGATTACCGGTGCGCCGGTATTGGGAATGTCGTGCGGCGATGTCCAGCCGTCCAAGTCTACGATATTGTTGCACGCCGTGAGCATCATGGCGCAGACAACGAGCAGTGCCGTACGGATAAATTTATATGTAGTCATAATTCTTAACTTTTAATATTTAACTCTTTATTCCTTAGTTCCATCCCGGATTATTATCCGTAATAGCTTTATTGATGTTAAGTTCCTGGTTAGGTATAGGGAATAGCAAGTGCTTAGGCAGACGGTTCTTGAGAACCTTGCCGTCGTCAGAACCATAGCCCTGTTGAGAGTCAAAACCGTCGTTCATAGCCTG
>JAFTFC010000262.1 GCA_017449725.1 Prevotella sp.
CTCAAAGACAGATACTGACTGGACTCGTGAGGCTCCAGGTAATACCCGCTTGTATTTCTTTGTTGGAGCAGGAACAAGTGCTTCTTTCAGCTTCGCAACAAGCCGCGCAGTTAATATTAAAGTAAATGGTGTTTCCGCAGGAACTAATGTTAGTTCTATAACACTAAATGCAGATCAGCCTAATATGATTGAATTCCAATCTAACCAAACGAATGGTGACGGCGGATTCAAAGATATGACTATTACTGGTCCAAAGCAGGCGGTGAAGATTGGTTCTCACGGTTACTCTACTTTTATCTCTGACAAGATTCTGGACTTCGAGGGTATCGACGGACTGACGGCATATCGCGCAAAGCGTGATGATAAGGCTGTGACACTGACAGCCGTTACTGAGGTGGATGCCAATAAGGGTATCGTGCTTGAGGGTACGGCAAGCCAGACATACTATGTGCCTGTTCTGGCTTCTACAGATGCTAATGTAGATACCGACCTTACTGGTAATGCAACTACGGCATACGAGCTCGTTAGTGGTAAGTACTACTATGTTCTGTCTTATCAGAACGGTGCAGAGGGCTTCTATAACTATAACGGTTCTGCTGCAATTCCTGCTGGAAAGGCGTTCTTTGAGAGTGATACAGAGCTTACTGCCGGCGGCGGTGCCAACTACCTCTCTATTATCTATGCAGAGGACGAGACGGACGGGATTGCTTCAATTGAAAATGGAAAATTGAATATTGAAACACCTGCATTTAACCTAAGCGGTCAGAAGGTTGGTGCAGAGTACAAGGGCATCGTTATCGTGAATGGTAAAAAGTACGTACGTAAATAAAAGAAGGAGGACGCGAAAATGAAAAGATATATTAAGCCAAATACTGAAGTTCAGCAGGTAGAACTTGTTCTGATGCAGGCAGCATCGGGACTAAAACAGATTGACCCCTCACAGAAAGTGACTGATGTTTCAGAAATTGATGCAAGGGGTAACAACTTCTCCCTCTGGTCGGACTCCGACGAAGAGGAATAACCCAAAACGGGGAGAGGGCTCAGCCCCTCCTCGTGTTTTTAATTAGTTTTTTGAATTATGAAGAGCTGCGTCGTGACGACGCGGCTCTTCTTTTAAAACAACAACCGCCTGTGTCGAGAGACATCGGCGGTCGTTTGTAGTTCTGCGGAATATTCATTGTGAAATGCGACTCATTAGAATATCGCTGCTATTTTACGGATAGCCTCAAGGCGCTTCATAAATGTCTTGTCCTGCTTTACCAACTGCATATTATAGTCAGCTTGAAGTCCTATCCATATCGAAGCATTCGTTCCGAGTGCGGCTTCCAGTAACAAAGCATATTCAGTTGTCACTGGGCGTTTGCCGTTAAGTATCTCATTAAACACCGTATAAGATACCCCCATTTGCTGTGCCAATTCTTTTTGGGTAATACCGCGAGCCACGATTTCATCCTTTATCATTTCTCCCGGATGAATAAGCAATGACGAAGTCATCTCGTTTGCGCTCCTTGATTTTGAAAGTATTTTTGCTGCCATAATATTCCTATTTATATTTCTTATCTCGCCACAAAAAGAGGTCGGCAAGGATGGTGCCGCTGATAACCCAGGGTGTTATGGCGGAACATGGCTGCAAAGGTACAACTTTTTCATATAA
>JAFTFC010000263.1 GCA_017449725.1 Prevotella sp.
AGGTGCGTTTCAACATACCCAATAAGGGCGAACACAGAGAAGACAGCGCAAAGACAAAGGAATAAGAATTGAAGAAGAAATACCAAAACGCATTCTTCCTCTTCGGACTCACGGTGCTTGCCGTGATGGTGTCGCAGATGGACTTCGAGGAGGTGTGGCAGGGACTCCAGCGTGCCGGCTACTGGTTCTTTGCGGTAGTGGTGCTATGGGCTTTCCTCTACATCTTCAACACCGCCGCCTGGTGGCTAATTATTAGGAGCCAGCACGTTCCCTCCTCACTTAACTTCTTCTGGCTCTACAAAATCACCGTATCGGGATTTGCACTTAACTACGCCACTCCCGGCGGGCTGATGGGTGGCGAGCCCTACCGCATAATGTCGCTGGCACCATATATAGGAACCGAGCGTGCCACATCGTCGGTTATTCTATACGTCATGACTCACATCTTCTCGCACTTCTGGTTCTGGCTGCTGTCAGTAATACTGTATGTCGCTACTCAGCCCATGACAGTATTCATGGCGATGCTGCTGTCGGCAATTACGGCATTCTGTTGCCTCGGACTGTGGTTCTTCATCTCCGGCTACAGGAAAGGACTGGCGGTGAGGATGCTTAATGTGCTTCGACATATACCTTATATAAAAAGGTGGGCAGTACCGTTCGTGGAGACCCATCGCAGCCAACTCGACGAGATAGACTTGCAGATAGCCGCACTTCACCGTCAGGACTTCAAGACTTTCTGTGCAGCCGTTCTCTTGGAACTGGGATGCCGCATAGCGTCGGCACTGGAGATAATGTTCATTCTGCTGGTGATAATGCCGTCGGTGAACTACCTGCAGTGCATTCTCATCCTTGCATTCACATCGCTCTTCGCCAATCTGCTGTTCTTCATTCCGCTCCAGTTAGGCGGCAGAGAGGGCGGTTTCCTGATGTCTGCAGGCGGTCTTGGGATGACAGCAAGTGCAGGAATATTCGTGGCTTTGATAGTAAGAATCCGAGAATTGATATGGACCGCGATAGGGCTTCTGCTTATTAAAATTGATAAAAAAACTGCCAAAATTGCAGATAGTTGAAAAGAAATGTGTAATTTTGTCAGCAAAATTCGGATATGAACACTTCGGAACTACAGAAAATAAAGCAACGATACAATATCGTGGGCAACAGCGACGGGCTCAATCATGCGCTCGACGTGGCTCTCCAAGTGGCTCCCACAGACCTCTCTGTACTCATTGTCGGAGAGAGCGGTGTGGGAAAGGAAATCATTCCGCGTGTGATACATGACAATTCACCACGCAAGCGCGAGAAATACTTCGCCATAAACTGCGGTTCGATTCCAGAAGGAACCATCGACTCAGAACTTTTCGGACACGAGAAAGGTTCGTTTACCGGAGCTATCGGCGAGAGCGAGGGATATTTCGGAGCCGCCAACAAAGGAACAATCTTCCTCGACGAAGTGGGCGAACTGCCCATTGCCACCCAGGCGCGACTCCTCCGAGTGCTTGAGACTGGCGAATATATCCGTGTGGGCGGTACGAAAGTGATGAAAACCGACGTACGCATCGTGGCAGCAACGAACGTGAACATACAGAAGGCTATCAGCGAAGGACGATTCCGCGAGGATCTGTACTACCGACTGAACACCATTCCAATACAGATGCCGCCGCTGCGCGACAGAGGACAGGACATCATTCTGCTGTTCCGACTCTTTGCCATGCAGATGGCAGAGAAATACCGACTGCCGAAAATCACACTCACAGAAGAAGCAAAGCAGATGATGCTGAGGTATAAGTGGCCCGGAAACGTCAGACAACTTAAAAACATCACGGAGCAGATGTCCGTGCTCTCTGAGGAAAGAGAGATAACAGCAGACGCCCTGAGACAATTCATTCCGCAGGATGCCGAAAGCACCATGCTGGCAACGATACAGTCGAACAACGGAAGCCACTCATACGAAAACGAGCGCGAACTGCTCTACAAGATACTCTACGAACTGCGCGGCAACGTGGGAGACCTGCGCCGTGAGATGAACTCGCTGAGAGAACAGTTGCAGACACCCATGACCCAGCCGCAAAGCCTTCAGCCGGCAACGTCAGACCTGTTGCCACAGCCTGCCAACATCAGTACACAGGCACCAGACATCAGGTCAATTGAGACTGTGGCAGAAGAGGTTACCGACAACGAGAGCCTGAACCTCGACGAACTGGGAAGACAGATGCTGATAAAAGCACTTGAGAAAAATGGCGGAAACCGCAAGAAAGCAGCCCAGGAACTGGGAATAAGCGACAGAACCCTATACAGAAGAATAAAGCAATATGGACTGGATGAATAAAGCAATCGCCGCCACGTGCACACTGTTCCTGGTTTGTGCCTGCTCCGTTAGTTATAAATTCAACGGTGCCAGCATCGACTATGAGAAGACCAAGACGATACAGATAGCCGACTTCCCCATCCGTTCGAGCTATGTATGGGGACCGATGTCCGCCATTTTCAACAACCAGTTGAAAGACATCTTCGCCACTCAGACCCGTCTGATACAGGTGAGAAGGAATGGCGACCTGAAGATTGAAGGTGAGATAACACAGTATCAGCAGCGCAACAAGTCAGTAACAAGCGAGGGCTACTCGGCAATGACAGAACTGTCGATGACTGTAAATGTGAGATTTACCAACAATGCCAACCACGACCAAGACTTCGAACAGCAGTTTACTGCCACCGCCTCATACGAAAGCACGCTGAGTCTAAACGCCGTACAGGAAGAATACGTCACGGCGATGTCAAAAGATATCACAGAACAAATATTCAATGCCACTGTAGCTAACTGGTAACAATGGATTTAACAAGACTGATAAGACACCCCGAACTGATGGACAGGGAGACGCTCTACGACCTGCGCGCTCTCATAGCACTGCATCCATACTACCAGACGGCACGGCTGCTGTTGCTGCAGAACCTGTACCTGCTGCACGACCCCACTTTCGATGAAGAACTGAGGCGTGCCGCCATCTACATCACAGACCGCAAGGTGCTTTTCAATCTCGTTGAGGCTGCCCATTACCAGATAAAAGGAACGAAAGACAGAAAGGAAGAGAAGGCGGAAGAGACACCAAAGCCCTCAACCAACGACCTTATCGACAAATTCCTCGACACCATTCCTGTGGACGAGGAGAAAGACAATAAGCGCAAGCCCACTGCTGCCGATGCTGCCATCGACTATGTGGCATACCTCATGGAAACCGAGGGGATGGACAACAGCAGACAGGAACAGTCGACTACTATCGACATCATCGACTCCTTCATCAGCAGCAGCGAGAATGGCAAGATAGAACTCAAGGCAGAGCCAGAGTTCACTCCGGAAATTGATGAAGAGGAAGAAACAGACGAAAATGTCAACGATGAGAGCTATTTTACCGAGACTTTAGCCCGAATTTACATCAAACAGGGCAGATATTCGCAGGCTTTGGAAATTATTAAGCGTTTAAATTTGGCATATCCAAAAAAAAATGCTTACTTTGCAGACCAAATTCGATTTTTAGAGAAATTGATAATCAATAACAACAAAAAAAATAGTTAAAAGAATGTACACATTATTCGTAATTCTAATCGTACTCGTAGCACTCCTAATGATAGGTATCGTGCTTATTCAGGAATCTAAGGGCGGCGGCCTTTCATCTAACTTCGCCGGCTCAAACCAGATTATGGGTGTCCGCAAGACTACCGACTTCATCGAGAAGGCAACATGGACTCTTGCTGCAGCAATGGTTATCCTCAGCGTTATCTGCGCATACGTTGCTCCTACAGCAGTAACAGAGCAGAGCGTAATGGAGAACATCGCTACAGAACAGCAGCAGACCAACCCCAA
The DNA here is from genome assembly GCA_017449725.1 of Prevotella sp. Lineage (GTDB taxonomy): Bacteria > Bacteroidota > Bacteroidia > Bacteroidales > Bacteroidaceae > Prevotella. The sequence continues at coordinate 3,857 of JAFTFC010000263.1, forward strand.
GAACCTGCCCGGTTTCGGCGCTTCTCAGGATGCAAAGAAAGCACCGGCAGCAACTACAGGCGACGCAAAGCCCGCAGCACCCGCTGCTCCTGCAAAATAAAGAACGTAGGATATGCTCTTACTTCGAAGAGCCTTACAATGGATAGGCAGAGTCTCAAGGATATTCTGGACATGGTATCGGGGACTCTACAAACACACCAAATGGTATACTAAGGCGTGCACAATATTCTGTTCGCTAATAGTTCTGTTCATCATCTATTTAGGGATGGTGGACATGAACTTTTTATGGCTTTTCGGAAAGTCTCCAGGCTACTTCTCGGGTATCAACAAGCCACAGACAAGTACTGCATCCGAGATATACAGTGCCGACGGAGTACTTATCGGCAAGTTCTTCAACGAGAACCGCACACCGGTAAAGTACGAGGACGTGAACCCCGTTTTCTGGAAGGTACTCATAGATACCGAAGACGAACGGTTCTACAGCCACTGGGGAATAGACCCCATTGGTGTCTTCGCCGCTGCCAAGGATGCGCTGCTGCATCACGATGCCCGCGGAGCGTCAACGATAACACAGCAGTTGGCAAAGAATATGTTCCGCGTACGCACGCAGTACTCTACGGGACTCCTTGGGAACATTCCGGGACTGAAGATGCTCATTGTGAAGACCAAGGAGTGGATAATCGCCACTAAACTGGAAACAAAGTTCTCGAAAGAGGAAATTCTCACGATGTATGCCAATACAGTGGACTTCGGTTCTAATGCATACGGAATAAAGACTGCCTGCAAGACCTACTTCGATACCACTCCAAAAGACCTGACAATAGAACAGGCAGCGGTGCTGGTGGGAATGCTGAAGGCGACAACAACCTACAATCCCATCTCCCACCCCGACAACTCCATAAAGCGCCGCAATGTGGTGTTGGCTAACATGATAGAGAAGGGTGACATCACCAAGGCACAGTATGACTCGCTGTCGCGCATACCCATAACACTCGACTTCAGTGTGGAATCCAACTACGACGGACAGGCGCAGTATTTCCGCGAAGCCGTTGCCGACCACCTCAGCGAGTGGTGCAAGGAAAACGGCTACGACCTGTATAACAGCGGACTGAAGATATATACCACCATCGACACCCGCATGCAGAAATATGCCGAAGAGGCAGCCATAAAGCAGATGAAGCAGGTGCAGCGGAACTTCGACAGCCACTGGGCACACATGGAACCCTGGCAGGACGAGAACCACCAGCCCATCCGGGGATTCATCGAAGGAATAGCCAAGCGACTGCCCGTCTATAAGTACCTTACGCGTAAATTCCCCAACCAGCCCGACTCGGTGGATGCATACCTCAACAAGCCGCACACCGTGAAACTGTTCGACTATGAGCAGGGAATCATCGAGAAAGAGATGTCTACCCTCGACTCTATTCGCTATATGGTGAGTTTCATGCACTGCGGATTTGTGGCTATGGAACCGCATACCGGCTATGTCAAGGCATGGGTGGGTGACGTTGACTTCAACTCGTGGAAGTACGACAAGGTGACGGCTCAGCGCCAGCCCGGATCTACGTTCAAGCTCTTCGTATATACCGAGGCGATGAACCAGGGACTGACTCCTGTGGACAAACGTCGCGACGAGTATATCCGCATGGAGGTGTACGACCCCAAGAAGCAGGAGACAACAGTGTGGGCACCGACAAATGCCAACGGCTATTTCACTGGCGACTCAATGCCGCTGAAGTCTGCTTTCGCACAGAGTATCAACTCCGTAGCGGTACGCCTCGGACAGGAAATGGGAATACGCAACATTGCCGCCACTGCCCACGACATGGGAATAGAAAGTCCGCTCGATGAGACACCCTCACTGGCACTCGGTTCGAGCGACGTAAACCTCCTCGAACTTACCGATGCCTACTGCTGCGTGGCAGACAACGGACGACATATCGAGCCCGTCCTTGTAACCCGTATTGTTGACCAGGACGGCAACGAGGTGTACACAGCCCCGACAGAGTCCAAGCAGGTAATCCCGCAAAAGAGCGCCTTCTACATGCAACAGATGATGATGGGAGGTCTGCGCGAACCTGGGGCAACGTCGATGAGCCTAAACCACTGGGTAGGCAACAAGAAAGCCCTCGATACTGAGTTCGGAGGCAAGACGGGAACGTCGAACAACCACTCCGATGCTTGGTTTATGTGTATCAGTCCAAATCTGGTTTGCGGAGCATGGGTGGGAGGCGAATACCGCTGCATCCACTTCCGCACCGGAGCCTTAGGACAGGGAAGCAAGACAGCCCTTCCTATTTGCGGCTACTTCCTCGAATCAGTGATGAACGACCCCGTATTCACCAAGTATCACGGCAAGTTCACTCCCCCCGCCGAGGAAATTCCTCGCAACACCTACATCGGTGAAAGCTATTATCTTCACCGTCCCGACACCGCCGAAATAGACAGTACAGCGGTAAGCGGTGAAGAACCAATAGAAAAAGAAGTGGAGACTCCTGACGAAGAACTATTTATAGAATAATATGGCGAATAGTTTGGCTATTCGCCTTTTTCTCTTTTTACTTTTTCAACGATTTCCTTTGTCGTTTAGAAATGAGTATAGACGAATTGTTCATCTTGCTTATTAGGGCACTCCCACAGAAAGAGGATGAAGATATATGGGAAATGCCAAACGGCAACATGACTCATTATACCATGGAAGAACTATCCGATCGCATTGATGAGGGCGAGGTCCAGTTTGAAAGGGGAGAATTTGTAACCCACGAACAAATGATGGCAGACCTGAAAGAAGAATTTGCATGGCTGAAGTAATTTGGAATAAGCAGGCGCTCAAAGAGTGGCTTGAAAGTACAAACACCATACGGATAGTAGACGTTTGGGACTCAAGACGCGAACCTGCTAAGTTAAGAAGGAGGATTAGATAGTATTCAATAATTAGCTGTTAGTTATGGTTCGGCGCAACCATGGTACTGGGTCGGTGTAACGATGATTATTGCCCGGTCTGAGTATGGTATAGGTTTGGCGGGAAATTCTCTAGAGAATTTGCGACCGAGGTTATTCCATAGTCGAACCGAGGTATAAGCATTACGAGGAATTCTCTAGAGAATTTCCCGCAAAAGTTATGGGTCGGTCAGACCGAGGTTACGGCTCAGTCAAACCGAGGTTACGGCTCAGTCAAAGCGAGGTTACGGGTCAGTGGCAGCGAGGTTACGGGTCAGTGGCAGCGAGGTTACGGCTCACTTCGGGAGAGGTTACTCCTCTCTTCGAGGCGCGAAACACTTCCTAACATGAAATTTTTCGTCTCAAAGGGTGTTAGGGTGTTGTGGCCCTCTGTTTATCGGGCTTAGAGTTGCGCACCCTAGGGTGCAAGGGTGTTGCGAGGGTGTGGTACAACACCCTTACCACACCCTTACACCCCGGGGTGTACGTCCGAAACGCCCTGTACGAAAGGGTTTGACACCCTGACACCCTTCAACCTCGTTTTTTTAGTTACTTCTTCCGCTTAACGAGTTGCGCCATCATTACCGCAGAGAGGGCGGCGGTTTCAGTGCGCAGGCGGGCGCTGCCAAGGGTGATGCTCTCATAACCGTTGGCAACGGCAAGGCGCACTTCATCGATGGAGAAATCACCCTCGGGACCAATAAGGATGGTGAGATCGTCGTCGGTTCCGAGTATTTCGGGGGTATTGAGAATGTTGAAAAGGTCGCGACGGGGAATCTCTTCATAGCAATGCGCAATAAAGCAACGACCCTTTCGGGGCTGCGCAATGAAGTCCTTGAAGGGAACAAGTGGATTGACAACTGGCATCCACGCCTTGCGGCTCTGCTTGACGGCAGAGACAACGATTTTCTCTATCCTCTCGGTCTTTATCTGACGGCGGTCGGAGAACTTACAGAGCAGGAAACTGAGTTCGTCGACGCCTATCTCGGTGGCTTTCTCGGCAAACCACTCTACCCTATCCATCATCTTAGTAGGTCCCATCGCGAGGTGGATATGTCCGTGCCAGGCTGGCTGTTGAGGCTGGGTGTCGAGAATACGATAGGTGCAGTGCTTTGAAGCCGTCGATTCTACCTCGGCACGAAAGAAGGTACCGAAGCCATCCATAAGCATTATCTCGTCGCCCTCGCGGAGGCGCAGCACACGCAGGGCATGGGCTGCCTCGTCGGGAGGAAGCTCATGCTCTGTTGCTGCATCGGGAACGAAAAAGAAACGCTGCTCTTTCAATGCTTAATGCTTAATGTTCAACGCTTTGTCTTCTCCGGATTAAACACGAGGGCGAAGGAAACGCCAACAATCAGGGCGAAAGTGGCGAAGATGAACCAACAGGTCTGCCATTCACCCTGCAAGTAGCCGTCGGTCCACTGGCAGAAGCTGTTGACAACCTCGCCTGCCGCAAGGGTTCCGATGGTAGCACCGACACCATTGGTCATCATCATAAACAGTCCCTGAGCCGATGCCTTGACTGACGGTTCGCACTCTTGATCGACGAAGATACCTCCGGAGACATTGAAGAAGTCGAAGGCAACGCCATAGACGATGCAGGAGAGGATGAAGAGGATGACACCAGGCATTGTGGGTGAACCCAAACCGAAGAAGCCGAAACGGAATACCCACGCAAACATAGACATGAGCATAACTATCTTGATGCCGAAACGCTTGAGGAAGAACGGAATCATGAGTATGCAGAGCGCCTCACTCACCTGAGAGATTGATGTGAGGAGTGTGGCGTTATTGGCAGCAAAAGAGCTTGCTATGGCAGCATCGGCAGAGCCCTTGAAACTGGTGATGAAGGGACCAGCAAAGCCGTTGGTCACCTGAAGACACATACCAAGGAGAGCGGAGAAGATGAAGAAGAGCGCCATCTTCTTGGTCTTGAAAAGGCGGAAGGCACTGAGTCCAAGACTGTCGGCAAGCGAACGGCTCTCTGCCTGCTTCTCGACGCGGCATGCTGGCAGCGTTAAGCTGTAGAGGAACAACACAACGCTAAGGGCACCCGACACGAAGAACTGCATATATGTGTACTGGAACTTGTGTGTATTGTCTGCCATCGTGAAGAAGAACGAGCCGTCTTCCCATACGGCACAGTTTACGAACCACATGGTGACGATGAATCCCACCGTGCCGAGGACACGAATTGGCGGGAAGTCGCGAACAGTGTCGTAGCCGCTGTTCTTCAGCAGCGTGAAGGCTACGGTATTGGCGAGGGCTATCGTAGGCATGAACATAGCAACACTCAGAGTATAAAGTGCAATGAAGAGCGACTTGTTGCCCAGCTCGTTTCCAAAACCAGCCTGTACTCCCATCCACCAGCATCCAAGCATGAAGACACCAGCCATGAGGTGGCATAGTCCCAGAAGTCGCTGCGGCTGAATATACTTATCGGCTACTATACCCATCAGCGTAGGCATAAAAATAGAAACGATGCCCTGAATGGCATAGAACCAGGAAATCTGGCTTCCCAATCCAGCCATTCCCAGATAATTTCCCATACATGTGAGGTATGCGCCCCAGACAGCGAACTCAATGAAGTTCATCACTGCCAAACGTGTTTTCATGTTCATAAATAGTTGTAAGTTTTTTCGTTAACTGACTGCAAAGATAGGACGAAAAAATCAAAAGTAAAAAAGTAAAAGGTAAAAAAGTAAAAAAACTTGCATTATGCATTAAGAATTATGAATTTTTTATTACTTTTGCACCGAATGAAACAACAGAAGATACTTTTTATAGACCGAGACGGTACCCTGATAGAGGAACCCGAAGACGAGCAGATAGACTCTTTTGAGAAACTGCGCTTCGTTGAAGGCATGATACGCAACATGGCGTTCATAGCCCAGAAACTGGATTTCAGACTCGTGATGGTAAGCAACCAGGACGGGCTGGGAACCGACGCTTTCCCCGAGGAAACATTCTGGCCCGTGCACAACTTCAGACTGCAGACACTCAGGGGCGAGTGAGTGGAGTTCGACTATATCAAGATAGACCCCCACTTCCCCGAGGATAATCACCCGAACAGGAAACCGGGAACGGGAATGCTCCGGGAATATATCGGCAACGAGAAGTACGACATGGCTGGAAGCTACGTCATAGGCGACAGGGAAACCGACCGACAGCTGGCGGAGAACTTAGGATGCAAGGCACTGATACTTGGTGGCGACATGACGTGGGACAAGATTGCGGAGATACTCTTCGCAGGAGAACGTATTGCCGAAGTGAGACGCGCCACAAAGGAGACGGACATAGAGATAAGACTGAACCTCGACGGCAACGGACAGTGCGACATCGAGACAGGACTTGGATTCTTCGACCACATGCTGGAGCAGATAGGCAAACACGGCATAATGGACTTATATATAAGAACGCGAGGAGACCTTAACGTCGACGAGCACCACACCATAGAGGACACGGCGCTGGCACTGGGCGAATGCATCCTGAAAGCCTTGGGCGACAAACGAGGAATAGAACGATATGGCTACTGCCTGCCGATGGACGACTGTCTCTGCCAGGTGGCTCTCGACTTCGGAGGACGTCCGTGGCTGGTGTGGGATGCAGAGTTCCACCGCGAACGCGTCGGTGACATGCCCACCGAGATGTTCCTGCATTTCTTCAAGAGTCTCTCCGACGCGGCACGCATGAACCTTAATATAAAGGCCGAGGGCGATAACGAGCACCACAAGATTGAGGGTATCTTCAAGGCTCTGGCAAGGGCACTGAAAATGGCGGTCCGCCGCGACATATACCACTATGAGCTGCCTTCGACGAAGGGGACTTTGTGATTTAAGATTGAAGATTGAAGATTGAACGACTACTATACTATTTCCAAAGAAGAAGAGACGGCTGTGCTGATCCGCTTCACCTGTAAGAGTTCGACCATCTATCTCGACGACGTAAGCATCTCTGTCGGCACTGCCGGACAGGGCGATGACCCGGGCGACGACCCCGTCAATCCCGACCCGCAACCAGAGGAGGAGTGGACAGGTCCCCACCCCACAGAGCATGTCATCTACATCTCACCGACAGGTAGCGATGCCACCGGCGACGGAACTTGGGAGAAGCCCTACTACAACCTGCAGAAGGCTGTAGACCTCGTGGAAGCAGGCGACACCATCTACGTACGTGGCGGAACCTACTATCCCGACATGATGAAAGACGGCTCGAAGACCACCGTACGCATCGAGAAGAAAGGAACGGCAGAAAAGTGGTACACCATCAAGACATTCCCGACAGAGTTCCCTGTGCTCAACTTCAAGAGTCAGCCCAAGAAAGTCAGCGTTCGCGGCATTCTCCTGACAGGCGACTACTGGCACATCTACGGACTCCACATCACTCAGGCAGGTGACAACGGTATCAAACTCGAGGGCTCACACAACAAGATAGAGCGCTGCACCTTCAGTTATAACGACGATACCGGCATTCAACTGGGCTTCGGACACAAGTTTGAAGACACCCACCCCGGCGTTTCTTCAAACGACGGCACCTATTACGCATACAACGACATCATCGACTGTGACTCTTATCTGAACTGTGATGCTGACAACTACGGTAGCGATGCCGACGGATTCGCCTGCAAGATGCACAACGGTATAGGCAACCGCTTCATTCGCTGTCGTGCGTGGGACAATGCCGACGACGCATGGGACCTCTACGAGACCGACTACGCCGTGAAGCTCATCGAGTGCTGGGGATGGGGTTCCGGACGCGCTGCCCTCTTCGACTGGGTACAGGCAAGCGGATCGTTCCAGGGCAACGGTAACGGTATCAAGCTCGGCGGTAACGGCACAGGAGGTTCCTCTAAGGGCATCCACGAAGCATGGCGCTGCGTAGCCTTCAACAACAACAAGACCGGCTCAGTAAAGGGTTTCGACGAGAACTCTCACAAGGGCGGTATCAAACTCGTCAACTGCCTCGCCTTCGGCAATGGCTACGACTACATGTTCGAGGACTGCGCCAGCGCACAGGACTTCCAGTTCTATAATAATGTATGTCTCGGACGCATCGAGATCAAGGGACAGTTCACCGACGGCAACAATGCCCTGCTCGTAGATCCCAAGAACGCATGGAAGAACAACGCCCTCACCAGCGGCTTCTCTGCCGACGACTACATCTCGCTGTCTGAGGATGACGCCAAGGCTCCGCGTGCCAAGGACGGCAGTCTGCCTACTCGCTTTGCACGTCTGAAGAAATCGTCTGCCCTGCTCGACAAGGGACTTGACCTGAAGAGCGAGATGCAGGATGAATATACATTCACCTGGCAGCCCATTGGCGGTGACGGACGCGACCTTGGACCATACGAGTACGAAGAGCCTGTAGCTACGGGAGCACAG
>JAFTFC010000029.1 GCA_017449725.1 Prevotella sp.
TGGCTGTCGGAATGCTGGCGGGAGCAAGTAATGCATGGGCGGATTTAACTCCTACTACTACTGTCTACGATTTTGAAGACAGCAATGCACGCTTCTCACAAGACTCACGAATTACAGTTGCTATTGCAAATGATGATGTTTTAAATTCAAATGTCGTATCTTTTACCAATGCCAGCAATGCTGGTAATGGAAATGCTATTGCACATTTTGATTTTTCCTCTTTAGTTACTAACGCCGAAAAAGTTGTTCTGAATTTTGATTATTGGTGCAACACCAATGGGCGAAATGCCTTAACCATTGGTGATGCCACAATAAGAACTGCTAGTGCAATTAACAGTTCCACAAAACAGCAATATATTGAGACTGGCGCAATCTTAAAAATCGGAGCAAACACAAGTTATTTTCAAGTAAACAATGCTAATATTGGTGCATATCCTATAGCAAGCTTAGGCATTTGGATGAATGTTAATGTCGAAGTCGATGTTACTAACCAAAAAGTTTCTTACACTATCAAGAAGAAGTCGGACAATTCTATTGTTACATCTGCTAGTAACATAGCATATTTCAAAACAGCCGAAGTATGTTCACAATTAGACATTTGGGGATACAACAGCTCCATCAACATTATCAAATTGGACAATCTGTCTATAACTTCATATGTTAATAAAGCAACGAAATATACAGATTATACTTTCAACTACTTAGACGAAAGTAATAATGAACTTAAAGATGCAACAAACGGTAATGGTGAAGTGGGAAAAAATCCTTCACTTAGTTCTGTTGTAAAAGAAAACATTTGGAAAGATGGTGTAAAATATATATACAGTAGTGACAACTCTTCAAGCGTGACTATTGCAGAGGACAATTCAACAGTCGTTAACATTATTTTTTCAGTAGCTCCATCTTACACCTACTCTGTAACAGATAATTTAGGGAATATTTTAGTTAATGGGAGTGCTTATGAAGGAGAAAATGTTAATTTCTGGGTTCCCTATTTTGTCTTTAAAGCTGGAAAATTCTATCAGTCACCAAGTTTGAGTAGCGGTACTCTTTCATACGGACAAAGTACAATAACTAACATTTCTGCCAATACAAATATTACTGTTACATATACTGAAGAAGAAAACACAAATGTTGTGTTCTTCTCTGAAGCAGAAAATCTTACTGGTGTTACTTCCTATGAAGATGGCTATACACAAATTCGCATGTCTAACGGCAAGGTTGGCTATTATGGAAGCCAAACTGCATTTGTCACATTACCTGCCGGTACTTACACGCTGACTGCATCAACTCGCTCAGGTGAAACAAAATTCTACAAAGGCTCTGTAGGAGATGGCACCGAGATTCTTACCATGTCTTCTAGCGGAACAGTGGTCAATCCGACATCAGATCCGTTTACTCTGACAGAAGCAACAGACATTTATACTAGCACAGGAGGAACAAGTACATATTTCGACTACGTTATCATCCGAAAGACTGCCGTTCCCGCCATCATCACTGCCGGTTGGTCAACGCTCTATACCGACTATGCTCTTGATTTCTCGGGTGTTGACGGTCTGACTGCTTACACGGCTAAATGCGACGGCAGCAAGGTGACACTGACTAAGGTAGAGAATGTTCCCGCTGGTACGGGCGTTGTGCTGAAGGGCGATGCCAAAACTTACGACATCCCCGTTGCAGCCAGCTCTTCTACCGCCAAGGGCGACCTGAAGGGTTCTACAACAGAGAGTACCTACTGGAACGCTTTCCCTGGTGAGTACCTCTACATGCTGGCCATGAACGACGGGAAAGCTCAGTTTACGCGTGTGACAGAAGGGGAAATCCCTGTCGGCAAGGCATACTTGCGCGTTGTACAAGACACCGATGCTCCCTCACTTTACATCGTCTTGGGCGGCACGACAGGAATCAATGCGGTTCAGGGTTCAGAGTTCACGGTTAATGGTGAATACTACAACCTCGCCGGTCAGCGCGTGGCCCAGCCCACAAAGGGTCTGTACATCGTGAACGGCAAGAAGGTCGTGGTGAAATAA
>JAFTFC010000030.1 GCA_017449725.1 Prevotella sp.
AAGGACAGAAGACTGTTTTCCTGTCACACAACCCGAAGGCTATGACAGCCCTCTTCGAGATTATCAACGGCAATCGCGAGGCGGATGCAGGAACATTCAAATGGGGCGTTACTATCACAACTGCCTATCTCCCACTCGACAATACCGAGTTCTTCAAGAGCGACCTGAACCTCGTAGACTGGCTGTCGCAGTACGGAACGGGCAACGAAGTGATGATGAAGGGATTCTTGGGACGAATGCTCTTCAAGCAGGAAGAGGTAGAGAAGAAGGTGAACGTGCTCTCGGGAGGTGAGAAGATGCGCTGTATGATAGCGCGCATGCAGCTTAAGAATGCCAACTGCCTCATCCTCGACACCCCGACAAACCACCTCGACCTCGAATCTATTCAGGCATTTAACAACAACCTCATACAGTTCAAGGGAAACATTCTCTTCGCATCCCACGACCACGAGTTTATCAATACCGTAGCCGATCGCATTATAGAACTTACTCCAAAGGGTACCATAGACAAGCTGATGACCTATGACGACTATATCTATGATGCACAGATAAAGGAGCAGAAGGCAGGCATGTATGCGTAAGGATGTCAGGCGGGAGAGTTTGGCACACTTTTTGCTTATCGAGTGGTAAAAAGAACTAAAAAAATGAGATTATGACAGAAGAAGAGATAAAAGAAACGGAAGAAATCAAAAACGCAAAGAATGCAGAGAGCCAGGATAATCAGGATGCTCCGGAGAATTCAGATGCCGTAGAGAATCCTGATACTTCCGACAAATTGGAAGATGAACCCTCCGAGCTCGAGCAGCTTAAGGATAAGTACCTGCGGACAGTGGCTGAGTTTGACAACTACCGCAAGCGCACTATGAAGGAGAAAGCAGAACTGATACTCAACGGTTCTGAAAAGACCGTCAAGGCAGTGCTTCCAGTTGTAGATGACATGGAGCGCGCTATTGCTAACGCCCAGAACACCGACGACCCCGAAGTGCTGAAAGAAGGAATGCTTCTTATCTTTCAGAAAATGGAAAAAGCACTCGAGAGCCTCGGAGTCAAGAAGATTGAGACCGAGGGTAAGGACTTTGACGTCGACTTCCATGATGCCATCGCCATGGTGCCTGGAATGGGAGAAGACAAGAAGGGAAAAGTGCTCGACTGCGTACTGACGGGCTACACTCTGAACGACAAGGTCATAAGACATGCCAAGGTGGCAGTTGGAGAATAATATTGAAAATGGAGGATTAGAGAATGGCACAGAAGAGAGATTACTATGAGGTTCTGGGCGTTGATAAAAACGCCTCAGAAGACGAAATAAAGAAGGCTTACAGGAAGATAGCCATCAAATACCACCCTGACCGCAACCCGGGAAGCAAGGAAGCAGAGGAGAAGTTCAAAGAGGCTGCCGAGGCATACGACGTGCTTCATGACCCGCAGAAGCGTCAGCAGTACGACCAGTTCGGATTCAATGGTCCTAACATGGGCGGATTTGGAGGCTTCAGCGGTGGAGGCTTCTCTATGGACGATATCTTCTCGATGTTTGGAGATATATTCGGTGACCAAGGCGGTTTCAGCGGGTTCAGCGGTTTCGGCGGCGGAGCCCGTAAGCCACAGAGGCACCGCGGTTCCGACCTTCGCTTCAAGGTGAGCCTGACACTTCAGGAGGTTAACACCGGAGTGACGAAGAAGTTCAAGGTGAAGAAGGATGTTGTCTGTGACCATTGTCACGGAAGCGGAGCCGAGGGTGACAGCGGCAAAGAGACCTGTCAGACGTGTCACGGCTCGGGTGTCGTAACCCGCCAGACACAAAGCATCTTTGGCGTAATGCAGACTCAGACGGTATGTCCAACCTGTCAAGGAGAAGGACAGGTAATAAAGAACAAGTGTAAGCACTGCGGCGGAACCGGAATCACCAAAGGCGAGGAAGTCGTGGAGGTGAACATTCCCGCAGGCGTTGCCGACGGAATGGTCGTAAGGGTTCCTGGAAAGGGAAATGCCGGAATGCATAACGGCGTGAACGGAGATATACAGGTATTTGTTGCGGAACAGCCAAATAACACTTTCCTCAGAGACGGCAGCAACCTGCTCTACAACCTTCTGCTCGACTTCCCGACAGCGGCGCTGGGCGGAGAGGTAGAGATACCTACTGTCGACGACAAGAAGGTAAGAGTGAAAATTGACGCAGGAACCCAGCCTGGAAAGACACTTCGGCTTAGAGGAAAAGGTCTGCCGTCAGTTCAGGGATATGGCTCAGGCAGAGGTGACATCATAATAAACATTAGTGTCTATGTGCCTAAGACTCTCTCGAAAGAAGAGCGAGAAGCAATAGAAAAGATGAAGGAAAGCGACAACTTCAAGGGCGACAGTGCCACGAAGAAAAGCATATTTGACAAGTTCCGAAACTATTTCTCATGACATACAAGGAAACAGTAGAATATCTGTTCAACGCCACGCCAGTCTTCGAGAAGATTGGCGCTGGTGCTTATAAGGAGGGACTGCAGAACACGATGGCGCTCGACAGTCACTTCGGACACCCACACCGCCGTTTCAAATCCATTCATGTGGCTGGAACAAACGGCAAAGGCTCGGTGTCGCACTCGCTGGCAGCAATTCTCCAGTCGGCAGGCTATAAGGTGGGACTCTACACCTCTCCCCACCTCGTGGACTTTCGTGAAAGGATAAGGGTAAACGGAGAGTGCATCAGTGAGGAGTATGTTGTAGACTTCGTGGAAAAGGAACGCAACTTCTTCGAACCCCTCAATCCGTCGTTCTTCGAACTGACTACGGCAATGGCATTCAAATACTTTGCAGAACAAGAGGTAGACTTCGCAGTTATAGAAGTTGGACTCGGCGGACGTCTCGACTGCACCAATATAATTACCCCTATCCTATCTGTCATCACCAACATTTCTTTCGACCACACCGGATTTCTAGGAAATACCCTCGCACAGATAGCCGGCGAGAAAGCGGGAATAATAAAGCGCGGAGTACCGGTAGTTATTGGTGAATACACCTCGGAAACGCGCCCCGTCTTCGAAGCCAAAGCCAAGGAAATGAAATCCCCGATTATCTTTGCTCAGGACGAAGAAGAACTGGGCGCAGAAATAGACTTCGAGCTGAAAGGGGAATATCAGAAGAAGAACAAGCAGACAATTCTCGTAGCGACGAGGGAGATAGAAGATAGATTTTCTAGAATGTCTAGAATATCTAGAATATCTAGTTTTTCTAGAGATACTATCGCGGAAGCCCTGCAGAACGTCTGCGCCCTTACGGGCCTCAGGGGCAGATGGGAGAAGATTGGTGAGAAACCGCTGGTAATCTGTGACACGGGTCATAACGTAGGCGGATGGGAATATCTCGCCCCGCAGATAGCAGCCCAGGAATGTCGACAGCGACGAATAGTCTTTGGTATGGTGGACGATAAGGATGTAAATACGGTTATGGGTATGCTCCCCAAGGATGCTGTCTATTACTGGGCACAAGCATCAACTCACAGAGCAATACCGGCAGATAAGATTGAACAGTTGGGAAGTGAGGCGGGACTCTGCGGAACTTCTTATATGTCGGTAGAGGCAGCATACAACAAGGCTCTTGCTGACAGTACTCCTGAAGACTTCATTTTTGTAGGCGGGAGCAGCTACGTCGTGGCAGACCTCTTTTCTTCATTCGTTAACAGTCTAAGTTAAAAATATTTTATTTCAATTTCTTTTGCAATTTAATCTTCATATTTTTCGAAAAAATTTCTTACTTTTGCAAGATAAATGATTATGATGTAAGAGAAATGAAGAGATTATTCCACGTATCAGTACTTCTGATTTTAATTGCTACGACTGTCAGTGCGCATGAATGGACACTACAGGAGTGCATCAATCACGCTTTACAATACAACACAGACCTAAGAAAGACGGT
>JAFTFC010000264.1 GCA_017449725.1 Prevotella sp.
GTTACCGTACCCTTTGCGGTGGTCTGCGCTTGCAGACTACTGGCAGAAAAGAGCAGGCACATCACGAGCACCGTTCGAAAAATACTCTTCAATTTAACAGACATAAATTAGTAGTTTTAAAAAATTAATAAAAATATTTTTATGATTCTGAACGCAAAAGTAAAGTGTTTTTTTATACCATGCAATACCACTAAAAATAGTTCAGACAGAGTGTCGTATGACGTTATACATAATGATGAATAAACTAAACTTTAACAAAAATAATAGTGAGGCAGTCACTATCTTTCTGTTAAAGTATATATAATAAGGTGTGGTTGAGGACACAAAAAACGGGCAGACACCATCATGTCTGCCCGTTGAATATAGAGTAGGGAAGGATTACTTCACGACTTTGAGCGTTGCTCTAATTCGTTCACGTTCGATAAAGCATGAGCGAGTTCATGCTTTATGCTCACTTAATCACGACTTTGAGCGTTGCTCTAATTCGTTCACGTTCGATAAAGCATGAGCGAGTTCATGCTTTATGCTCACTTAATCACGACTTTGTTACCATTGATGATATAGATACCCTTGGTCGGGTTCGTGACGCGACGACCCTGTAGATCATAGATCACATTGTCTTTGGGCTGAGCCGTCGTGATATTCTGGATGCCGGTTGCACCGGTTACATACTTGAACCCTGCAAAACGCCATTTGGTGCCTGTTACTTGGAAAGTGTATGTTTTATTGGCTTCGAGTGTATATTTAATACCATCTTGCCATGCTGTAAGATCTGCTGTTGGTTTATTCCCACTTTCGATAGACTCTTGGTTTACAAGTGTTGTCCCCGTAAGTTTGTTATCGCCTTCAGTCATGTTAATCTTCTTTGAGGTAGTAACAGTTCCACCAAAATAAATGGTAAGCACTCCTGCAGCAGTAGTCTGGAATTTTATGGTGCGTCCGTCCGTCGCGGCATCTGTTGCATACTTCTTAAAATCTATGCCATCAATTGTACCTCCATCGGCACTACCTCCTTTAACTTCCCATGCACCTTCGTCGAATGTCAAGGTAATACCTTCCACACTGGAGATTACACCATTTGCAGTAACATTTGCGTCGCCTGCAGTTACGACATAATATCCAGAAGTGCCACTCGGTGTATCATAATAGGATGCGGGGACATCCTCCTGTCCCAGTACGGTACCAGTCGTACATTGTGTTGTGATATCGGCTACGAGACTGTTCATGTAGATCTCCAGATTGGTATAGCCTTCGGCATTCTTAAGATTGCCATCGCTGGGATCGTTGGGGTTCAACTCATGTGAAGTCTCCCAGGTGTCTGGCATACCGTCACCGTCGGTGTCAGTCCATTTGCTGCCTTCTGTAAGAGGAGGAAGTGTACTGCCGTATGTTGCCACAATAGCCGTGTTGTCGTTCTCTGTGTTGATGAATCCTTGATCAAGACCAGATCCAGTGGCAGTCGCTTGGTACTGTTTGGTGTCGTTGATAAACTGTGTGTCCAGTGCGTCATATCCACCTTTGCAGGCACCCGAATATTGAGTTACCAGGTTATAGGCTTCCTCTGCAGTGTGTGTGGTGGTATGTACGAAAGTAATAGGTGTTGTCAGTTTCATTGCCGTCTCTGCCTCTGTTGTAAAGAGATTATCGTTTGCGGCATTGTCTATTTGGTCATGAATGCCATATTGCCAGTTGTCATCATTCATTAACTTGGTGTAGGCATTATAGTTATTGACATTACCTGTTACATAATAAGTTCCCCATTGATGCTCTGTAGGCTTATAGGAAGAATAGTTGGTTACGTATTCTGTTGTGCGAAGTCCTATTCCTGCAATTCTGCGGAGTTTTGCTTTCCCGCTGTACTTACTTACAGTCGCAGGTCCAGGTTTGTAATAGTTATTGACGATATTGATATTCATCGCCTCACCGCCATAACAACCCTCACCGCTCCAGTTGTAAATCACGTTGTTGCGCATATCCATACGCTCATCGAGTTGGGTCGTATATCTCGGACCAAGACGTGGGGCACGGGAGGTGTGATGGGCAAGTAAGTTGTGGTGATAGGAAGCGCCACTACCACCCCAGTTGCCACCGTATCCGTGATTACCCTTAGAGTGACCGACGTTCACCAGGCTTTGTGCAATGATACACCATTGTACGGTGGTGTTGATGCAGCCACCAAAAGAGAGGCATTCGTCAAACGACCAACTAACAGAGCAGTGGTCGACAATTAGGTCCCTGTGATCCAAGGCACCGAAACCGTCCCAACTATCAGTGCAATGCTCTGCGTTCTTAGATCCCAGACGAATACGCATATAACGGACAATCACATTATCGCCTTTTATCAGGAAAGGATAACCTGTTACACAGATACCCATACCTGGGGCTGTTTGTCCGGCAATAGTTGTATTGCTCGGGATGTTTAAGTCTGACTTTAGTTCTATCGTGCCATCCACGTTAAACACAATGGTACGAGGACCTGCTTGAGAGAGTGCCCAGCGGAGAGACCCCTCTCCACTATCATTCAGATTTGTCACAGTATAGACCTTACCGCCTCGTCCACCAGTGGTGTAGCGTCCGAATCCCTCTGCGCCAGGGAAGGCGGGAGTCTTCTCCGTCTGTGCGGTAGCCATGATGTTGCTCATGAGCAGCATGGCGGCTCCCAGAAATAGTCTTGCAATTTGTTTCCTCATTATTAGTAGTTTTTATGTGATTTGTTTTTGTTATAGATGGATTTATATGATATTATTCGACCACAAAGGTACGAAGTAATTTCGATTTCTCCAAATTTTGGAGGATAAAACAAAGTGTGGTATAAGACTATACCAACTCCACTGTTTGTGGCAAAATTTCCAAATGAAGGGCTTCCTCAATCTTACACAAAGTCTCTATTGAAAGATTCTCTTGTCCTTTCAATATCTTTGAGACATACTGTTGCGAACACCCCATTCGTTCTGCAAGTCCTTTTTGTGTGAGTCCCTCCTCTTCCATTTTGTCAAGCATCCTCATGGCTATGTGCTGTGAGTATCGGAGCCATGTTCTATTGGCAGTACGATACTCTGCACGCTGCCGCCAGCGTGAGGGTACTGACGATTTGTGTTCTTCCAATTTCTTAATAGTAGTATTCATTTTTACCTCCTTGTTATTATATTGTGTTTACATAATCTTCAAAGCCTTCATTGTCAATAATGTTCTCCTCCAGCAGGAACCGACGAACGCTCTCCATCTTTCTTAATTCTCTCTTTGTGTGTTCTCTCTCATCCATTCTTAATGTCAGTTTAATGGCACCGCCTGTTATGATATAGATTCCTTGTGAGAGTTTAATAGCATAAATTCTTAACCATGACGAGTGCCTTAATGTGTTTTTAAGCCTTGCCTTTTCCATCCCTAGTAACATGTCGCCTGTTCTGTAATTCTCTAATGGGCGAAACAATTGATCCAAATCGGCTTCTGGTGAGATATCCATAATCAGGCATTGTAGCCTTTCACTGTCATCAATGGTGTCTTCTATTGCTTCATTGATATCCGTAATGTTGAAATACGAAGTAAGATCTTCTTTGTTTTCTTTGAAAAAGGCTCGAAGCCACGTAACATCATTCCACTGTTCGAATAATGCATATAGAGCATTATCTTGTTCATCATCATATCTGACAGCCCATAATCTGCCATCATCAATTATTCTGTCAAAAGTCATCCTTTATATTTGTCTTGTTATTTTGGTTGCAAATATACACAATATTTTTTAATAATACAACTTTTGAGTTGTTTTTTTGTTTTTAAAAAAACAACGGGCAGACATGGTTAGTGTCCGCCCGTTGAATATTGTGTGGGGAAGGATTACTTCACAACGACTTTTTTGCCATTGACAATGAATATCCCTTTTGAGGTGTTTTTAACACGATGACCTAGAAGATCATAGATAACAGCATTACCCCTCTCATCAACTTCAATCTTGTTGATGCCAGTGACTACACCATCAATAGTATAGGTGATGGTATCGTTGGCTGTGGCGCTCGAGAAGTATGCACTGAAGGCTTTGATGTCATTGGTGGCATCAGCAGCCTTCTTTATCTGGCTGTTGTCAAAGTAATAGTTGGTGGCAGGAATTTTGTCAGAAGCATATGTTCCAGTAGCAGTCCATCCGCTTACAGTCTGCTGTGGCTCTGCCTTGACGATTTTTGCGTCATTGATGTCTTTTGAGGCAAAGTCTGTTGCCACATTGATAATGTAAGGCTTATTAGCCTCTATAGCAGTAACGGTGGTGAAGTCCATTTTGGTATTGTCACCACTTGTCAACTCAGCCACCTTGACACCAGTACCGAATGTAGCGGTAATCTGGTCTGCCGTGAGTGCGAAGGGCAGGACGATAGGTGTCCAGACACTTGCTGTCAGGGCACGAGTCAGCGTAACATTTCTCTGGACATTATCGCTGGCGGCAATGCGGCATACATTATAAGCGCTACTCTCATCGAGTGCTACTTTATCCTCATAGATACGATCAGGTGTGAAGCCTAAGCGTGTTACTACGCCAGCATAGAGAGTGAGAGCGTCATCTGCACTTAATACACCGTTGATGTTTGCGCCATTTGTGCCAGTTACGCTATAGTTCCCGTTGATAGTGGCATCGAAATCGTAGATGTGAAGATTAGCCGTACCTGCTTTTACACCACCACCCATGTCATTCCATTTATACTCCAACTTATTTCCAATCTCATTCTTCAGGTTGAAGTAGTATACTGTTGCGGATGCGCCACCCCAGTCACGACCCAGGTTCGCAAGTGTATAAGCACGACCAGCGGCTTTTACAGTACAGTCACGGAAGATATATGCCTCGCCTGTGCTTCCCTTTTGCGCTGTGATGTAAGCAGAGGTCTCTTTGTCACTATAGCCACCGATAACGAGGTTACAATTGTCAAAAATAACCTGTCCGCCACCAAAGATATAGTCTGTGTTACCTTGGATGTCGCAGTCCTTCACATACAGTTCTCCACTTGAGTAGAAGGTGTCTTGAGAGCCAATGAACTTACACTTGTAGAGTTGGCAACCTGTAGGATTGTTCTCAAAGCCAATGGCAGCAGCACGCTCAGTAACTTCTTTACTGTCTGCGGCATGGTAGCCTGTGGCTCCCTCTGCCAACGAACGGTCGTAGGTTATCTTAGTGTCACCCATAGGAACAGCCTTTACGCCGTCAGCGACCTCTTCCTCAGTATAACGCTGGTTGAAACTATTTTCGAAGATGATATTCTCAGCCTTGAAATTATTGCCTTTATTTGTTACCAGTACGGTAGCACCCCAACGGGCAGGATGTACTTGCAACATGGAGTTCTGTGTCATGGCACGATCCTTGTCATAATAGCCACTTGCATTCAAACTATAGTAGCAATAGCCAATACCATAATACCATGTGATGGTGGCAGGCTCCTCGCCACTGGTCTTCAAAGTAACATCAGCCATATCAACTTTCACCTGCTCTTTGAAAGTCTGTCCGCTGGTCAGTGTGATGACGGGCTTTGCTATATTACCAGCCTTGGCTGCTGCTAGGGCGTCAGATACAGAGTGATAGACGTTAGCGGCAACGGTGGCGGTATTGTCGACGGTGATGTTCTGTTGGGTAGCGGCAGGAATAGCCTCTGGGTAGTAGATGTTGTGAGTAGTAGCCTCTTTAAGTACCTTGAAATTCTGTTTAGAAAGTGTTGAGAGTGTTCCCACTGATGAACTGATGGTATATGTGTCAGGATCAAGAACTACCTCATATGAAGTGGCATTGGCGGCACATTCAACCTGTTTGTTATGGGAGTTGCCAGTGAAAGTCAGGGTGAATGCCTCTGCGGGGGCATTCTTAATCTTACCTGTTACGTTCTGCGGGGAAGCAGCGATAATCGTAATAGTACCAGCATTGGTGTTACTCTCGTTGATGGTAACATTATCAGGAGTGCTGACAATGTATGGCACGTCATCACTTAGGTCAAGAGTATATGTGTCAGCAGGGACCTTAATGGTAAAGGCACTAGACGTGATGGTCGCAGAATAAATCTGCCCGTTTCCATTAGCGGTAAAGATAATAGAGGCACCGTCAACAGAACCGCCAGTGATAGTTCCTGTTACTTCATATAAAGGCTCTGGCGCAATCTTGATATTGCTGATATAGCCAATGCCTTTAGCAGCCATTTCCGCTGTGGTCTCTTCTGTGGCAAC
>JAFTFC010000265.1 GCA_017449725.1 Prevotella sp.
TCTCTCTCTCTCTCTCAGGTACTAACCGCCAGTCCACCTTTATTAAATACGCGGGCGTACGCGCGCAAAATATACGGCTTTTCTTGCAACGGTGCAAGGGAAGCCTGATTGTTTTTTATCACAATGCTCATGATATTTTCAAACATATATTTATAAACCATTAAAAACTTTCAAGATTATGACAGAAAAAACGAAGTATGAGAAACCATTGCTGAGGGTTATCGCGTTGCAACAACAGGGCCAACTGCTGGCAGGCAGTGGACTGGACGCTCCCACAGACTATCCAGAACAGCCTGATCCGCTCAACTTTTCACGAGAGCCTGATCTGCTCGATTTTTAATGAACCACAGGGTAGAACAATTAAAACGTAAAGACAATGAAGACAATGAAATTATACTTGATGGCTGCACTGGCTCTGACTTTTGCCGCATGCAGCAACGACGACAACGACTTCGCCCAGCAGCCGCTGCAGGCTGAGGGCATCCCCTTCACCGCTACCATCAGCATTGACAATGGTGCCACCATGCGTGCACTTAACGAAAGTAGTGGCAAAATCGAAGCCACTTGGAAGGATGGTGAGGAAGTTGCACTCATTTACAACGCTGGCGGTACACCCACTAAGACCCCGGCTACCGTGACAAAGCAAACTGACGGTTCCGCTATCATCAGTGCCACACTGGCATCGGGAGCAACCGATGGCTCCGATGTAACCATCATCTATCCCTCAACTGCAGCCGACGGTACGACGGGCAACGTCATCAGCACCCTGCTGGCAGCCCAGGACGGCACACTGACTGGAACTGGCGGTACTAGCATCGCCGAGAAGTATGACGTGCGAAAAGGAACCGGCAAACTGAGCATCACTGGCGGCAAGGCAACAGTCAACAACGGTACGCCAGGCACTTCCGTGTCGCTCACCAACCAGAACGCCATCTTCAAACTGACGCTGAAGGACATCGACGGCACCAACGATGTATCGGCAACGAGCGTAAAGATTTACGATCAGACGAATGCACTGCTGACCACTGTCACACCTGCCACGGGCTACGACAAGGTGATGTACGTCGCCCTGCCTACTACCGCCACTACGCTAAAGTTCTCGGTAACTAACGGTACGACCAACTACTTCAACATGGCATCCGGTCTCTCGCTTGGCGCAAACTACTACCCATCTACCCTGAAACTGGCAACAGTGGGTAATGTAATTGCAGCCAATGGAAAGTGCTATAAGGATGCGTCTGCCGCCACTACTGCTAGCACTTCTGCCGTAGCAATGATAGCCTATCTGGGCAATGATGCAGAAACCAGCACCACTTACAACCACGGACTGGCCCTTGCACTTGAGGATGTAAGCAGCAGCACTATAACTTGGTGTTCCCAGAGTACCGAGACTTGCCTGACCACTCAGTATAATAATACCTCTGACGCAAAGGCTGACATGGCTGGACTTGCCAATACCAATGCGCTTGTCATTCATGCTTCGCATACTCACAATGCTGCCAAAGAGGCCAGAAACTACAACGGCGGTACTCACCCCACAGGCACAAGCACATGGTTCTTGCCGAGTGCTGGTCAGTGGGATAAGATGGTAACTGCTGCAGGTGGCTACGTAAATCTGAATATCAAAGCAAGTTTGAATAACAGAAACTACTGGTCGAGTTCGGAGTGCACGAAATCCCAAGCATGGGATCTCACTTTCACCAACGGCTCCTGGGGCTACGGCAATAAGCGCACCGACTGGAGAGTTCGTGCCTGCCTCGCTTTTTAACCTATTTCTCTATTGTATTCTTCCTTGAGCCGTGCCACTGACTACCGTGTGCTACACAAGCACCGCAAAAGTAGCGACATCCCCGTCTGTGGCTGCGGCTCAAGGAAGAATACTTTGAACTGCCGTTCGAAGGTACTCGTGCTCGACAAATCAAAGAAAAATCAACTTTTTCTTTGATTTATGCTCACTTATTCGTACCTTTGCCATGATAAATCAAAACCTAAAGGAACACGAAATATGGAAAAGCATGACTTTGTGACCATTGC
The DNA here is from genome assembly GCA_017449725.1 of Prevotella sp. Classification (GTDB taxonomy): domain Bacteria; phylum Bacteroidota; class Bacteroidia; order Bacteroidales; family Bacteroidaceae; genus Prevotella. The sequence goes on from JAFTFC010000265.1 coordinate 2,035, forward strand.
GGACCTCACTCGCGAGAAAATTCTCTATATGATTGAGATGGCTCAGGAGTTTGAGAAGCATCCCAACCGAGAACTGTTGAAAGGGCGTGTCGTCGCCACCCTGTTTTTTGAGCCCTCTACCCGCACACGACTGAGTTTTGAGACAGCGGCAAACCGTCTGGGAGCCCGTGTGATTGGCTTCGCCGACCCGAAGATCACCAGTGGGACGAAGGGTGAGACACTGAAAGACACCATCTCGATGGTCGCCAACTATGCCGACGTGATTGTCATGCGCCATTTCATTGAGGGTGCCGCCCAGTATGCCTCTGAGGTCACTGAGGTGCCTATCGTGAACGCAGGTGACGGAGCCCACCAGCATCCGTCTCAGTGCATGCTCGACCTCTATAGCATCTACAAGACGCAAGGCACCCTCGACAATCTGAATATCTATTTGGTAGGAGATTTGAAATACGGACGCACCGTCCACTCTTTGATTATGGCAATGCGCCATTTCAATCCCACCTTCCATTTTGTGGCACCTAAAGAACTAGCCATGCCTAATGAGTACAAATTGTATTGTAAAGAGCATGATATCAAGTTTCAGGAGCACACCGCCTTCAACGAGAAAGTGATTGCCGATGCGGACATCCTGTATATGACCCGTGTGCAGAAGGAGCGTTTCTCCGATCTGATGGAGTATGAGCGGGTGAAGAACGTGTATATCCTCAATAACGAGATGCTGCGCCTTGCCAAGCCCAACATGAAGATCCTGCATCCACTACCCCGTGTCAACGAGATCGCCTACGACGTGGACGACAACCCGCACGCCTACTATATCCAGCAGGCTGGCAACGGACTCTTCGCCCGTGAGGCGATTTTCTGTGATGTGCTGGGCATCAGTCTGGAGGAAGTAAAGAAAGACAAAACAATCATTAAGTAAAGCGTCCGAAGTTATGAATAAGAATCAAATGCTCGTCGCCGCCATTGAGAACGGCACCGTCATCGACCATATCCCCTCTGAGAAGACCTATCAGGTGGCACAGTTGCTGAAACTCGCCGACTTAGGGACTCCCGTGACAATCGGCTATAACTTCCCCTCCAAGAAACTGGGAAAGAAGGGGTTTATCAAAGTAGAGAATAAATGGTTCACGGATGAGGAGATCTCCCGTCTCTCCGTCGTCGCCCCTAATGTCGTGCTGAACATCATCCACGACTTTGAGGTGGTCGAGAAGAAACCTGTCCGCACCCCTGACGAGATACGGGGCATCGTGAAATGCAACAACCCCAAGTGTATCACGAATAACGAACCCATGCGAACCCATTTCCACGTGACAGACGGCATCCTCACCTGCCACTACTGCGAGATGGAGCAGGACATAAATAAAGTGGAACTCGTCTGAGTTCCACTTTTTCTTTTTTACTCAGGTACTGCGTACCGCTCACCAGCCTCCTTCACAAGGCGACGGGCAAAGGGCTGAGGATAGCCGGGACGCTGCACGGTCTCTCCTAACCCGTATTTGTTGCGCTTGAACTGTCCGTTCTCATCAACAGGTTTCCGTGCCATGTCATTATGACGGACGATGAGGAATATCGCCAACTGCTTCCAGCGAGCCAGCATCTGCTGCGCCTGCTGGATGCTGTAGTCGTTGAGGTACTGCCGCATCTCACTGGATGCCATCCCTTTTGCCTTCGCCTCTATCTGGGGCTGTTGCGTCAGATAGGCATGTTGCAGGGAGTCACGTACCTGCTGCAAGTCTGGGAACATGGCGGAGTAACGGGGGTACACCATATTGCTCACCCAGTTGCATACCCAATAGGCACTCTTGTCAGAGAAGGTCACATCGTCAGCCCCTGGCGCATTGAAGCATTCAGGACGACGGGTCATCGAGCAATAGATGGGGACGTAGGCGATCATATTGGCATCGTCGTTGCCAAACCAGAAGCAACCACCCACCTCACGAGGTAACCAGGAACGCATCTGTGAGACGAAAGAGAACGCCGACTGCTGCGTAGACACTGGACGCTCGTTGAAGTATTTCTTCCCGTCCACCTTATAATATAAGGGGGTAGGACGGTATGGCATCTGCCAGATACCGCCTCCGATATCCGTAGAGTCGATCTCCATCGGCGTTCCCTCGAAATGGTTACGCATATCATTCATCACGTCCTCGACACTCACTTTCTGATCGGGAACAACCCATAGGGGCATGTCCTCCGCATCCTTGTCAATACCAAGTACCCAGGGCAGGTAACGGTCCATGCCTTTCTTATGACGGTTGAAGAAACTCCAAGCACGGGCATCACAGATGCGACGACCTGAGAAGTCGGGGAAGGCATAGGTGTTCTTCCATGAGAACTCCTCGTCCTTACCTGTAAACCAGCCTTTCTTACGGGCATACTTAATGACATTCTTCGAGTAGAGCACGTTCTGCTTGTCTTTCTGGTCAAACACCCCTATCCTACTCTGGTTGGCATGCGCACAGATAGCCTCATCGGGAATACGGACGGCAACCCATACGGTACGCTCTTTCGACACCGTACGATCAGGGCCACAACCTTGCATCTCCAGAATCCAAGCCTCATTGGGATCACAGATGGTGAAGGTCTCGCCCTCTGAGCAATAGCCATACTGCTCCACCAATGTCGTCATAATCTGGATCGCCTCCCGTGCCGACTTCGCACGCTGCAAGGTGATATAGATCAGAGAGCCGTAGTCGATGACACCTGTGGAGTCGACCATCTCCTCACGACCACCGTAGGTCGTCTCACCAATCGTCACCTGCCACTCGTTGATATTCCCCACGACATTGTAGGTCTCCAGTGCCTCATCTATCTCCCCTAAGTATTTGTTGGTGTCCCACTCATACACCTGACGCTTGTCACCCTTCTGGTGCTTGGCGGCAGGATAATGGTACAGGGGCATATAGGCTCCATACGAGTCTGCGTTATAACTACAGATCACGGAACCGTCGGTACTTGCCTTCTTACCAACGATGAAGTTGGTACAGGCATCGGCTGACGCTACCATCGCCAAAACTACAGATATGAATAGAAATCGTTTCATCTAATATTTAATGTTTAATGTT
>JAFTFC010000031.1 GCA_017449725.1 Prevotella sp.
GTGAAACTGCCAGAGAACAGGGAGATGCTCGAGAAAACACTGTTCCTCACAGAAAAACACAAGACCATAGAACCGCTATTCAAACTAACGGCTATTGGGCTGGAATAAAATAGGGTGACGCATTGACGAAGTCAGGAAATGATGCTGAGTATGTAACACTACCACTTTCTGCGTGGGTTTCACGTACGTCTTTTTACTCATTGTCTTTATATCTTTACTTGATGATTACTTTCTTACCATTCACGATGTAAAGGCCCTTGGTGGGCGTCTCTACTCTCTGCCCATTCAGGTTGTAGACGGCACCATTGCCATTGACAGGCTGAATGCTGCGGATGGCGTCAATGCCTGTCGTATTGCCACTGCCAACGAAACTGATGCCCAGCGAAGTGGCCGTAGTTGCAGTCGTCGTGGGAGCAAAGTATGCACGGAACGGCTCTATCGTGGCATTGCCCTTCTCGAACATGTCACCCGCTGCGTTCAATGCGTAGACATTCGTCAGCGAGGGATTAACCGTCGTTCCAACAAACTTGTAATTGTCACAAGTCGTAGCAGCCTTGGCGCCGGCCATGATTTCAGCATTAGTTGCCGAGAAGGTCAGCATATTCTTTCCAACCAGGGAATAATCGCCGTAACCGTCACCTGGCAATGCAATGATATAAGGCACATTCGCCTCCAGCGGATTTGTCGCATAGTCAAATGTCACAGTGGAACCACTCTCACCGACGAACTTCATAATCCAGAACTGCTTGTCAACACCAGTCCAAATCATCGGACTTCCATTGTTAATCTCACTGGCAGCAAACGGTAGTGAGATGGTCGTCCAATTCTTACCAGCATTGTAGAACTCGTCAAACGTACGGGTGTAACTAATATTGTTAGCCGTGAAATCTATAGGAGAGCAGAATGCGTTGCCATCGGTCAGCGTGATATTGGCGGCAACACCATCTACTACCACATTCTTCCCATCCAATGACGCGGGAGGTGTCTGGCTACTACTGAAAATATATAATGTGTTCGGATTACTATTAGGCGTAACATCGCTAAAGTCAAAGCCTGAAAGGTCAACAGCCGTAACACCGTCCCCCACCGTAACCGCATCAGAGGCAGTCTTCACAAAAATCTCTGTTCCTTCTGCATCAAGTGTCTTGTAACCCTTGGTCAGGTTCAGGATGTAACGTTCATCATATGGTGTGGAGCCATCTGTCAAAACCACCTTATACTGGCCATAGCCAACTTCTCCAAAATTCAAATTATTCCATTTCTTAACAGCACCTGAGGCAAAATTTGACGTTGACAACGTATATGAAGGCGATATGGAACTCCAAGAGTCACCATCCTTACGATAAACGCGTACTATAAACGATGCTGATCCAACCTTGTTTCCAGATATATTGGCTATTGATGGAGAAAGAACCAAACTCTTCGACAACACATCACCTATAATATTACCCGAGCCATCCGTCGTCCATGATGACTGATCACAATTGACTGCATTGATAGAAGAAATCATAAAATTACCTGTCGGCGCATGAGCATTAACACCTATATCCACCGTCGTCGAGCCTTCTGTAACGACATCATTACCATCCGCATCTTTGGCAATCCAAATATTATAAGTAGCCGATTCAGCAGGCGTCCATTCGAAAGACACTGTAGTAGTTCCACCCTTTGTAACAGAAACACCACCTTTAGTTACTGGAGACCCCTTGGTATCTGTCGTACTTGCAAAAAGGTAAAGTAATCCATAACAATACTTAGTTAATTATACAGTTAATCGTTTGAAAATCAATGAGTTACATTAACAATATATAACTAATAAAATTTGGTCAAGTGCCTGATTTTCAGTAACTTAGTAGTCTCTTACAACACTAAGTTTATGAATAAA
>JAFTFC010000032.1 GCA_017449725.1 Prevotella sp.
ATTGAAAATTGAAGATTGAAGATTGAAAATTGAAATACGATGAAGATCCGTCATTACTTAACCATTATCGCTTTTGCCCTGACAGTAGGGGCTCATGCGGACAACCTTCTCGGGGTTGAACCCGTAACGCTGGAAACGCCCGAACTGGAGGCTGAGCTGAACGCACTGCCTGCCTCTGTAATGAACCTGAATGCTGCCGACAAGAAGTGGAAGCCCGACTTCGACTTCTTTAAGCAGAAAACCAACCCAGGCGTGAAAGCCTACAAGTTCATGGACGACCTTACGTTCGTGGGCATCCCTCTGTTTGCGGCAGGATGGGCCATCAAGGGCGACAAGGCAATGTTCCGCGTAAACCAGAAGGCGGAGCAGGGCGGCAAGAGTAACACACAACTTCTGACCGACTTCAAGACCGGCATCGACGACTATACACAGTTCTTCGGACCGGCAATGGTAGTAGGACTGAAGTTAGGCGGCTACGAGGGTCGCAGCGACTGGCCCCGACTGTTGGCAAGCGCCGGAATGTCGTATGCCATCATGGCTGGTTTCGTAAACGGAATAAAGTACACCGCCAAGGAGATGCGTCCAGACGGAAGTACCGCCAACTCGTGGCCGTCGGGACATACCGCTACAGCCTTCGTGGGTGCTACGCTGCTCCACAAGGAGTACGGACTGACGCGCTCGCCCTGGTTCTCGGTAGCCGGCTACGGTGTGGCTACGGCAACGGGAGTAATGCGCGTACTGAACAACCGCCACTGGATAAGCGACGTAATGTCGGGTGCAGGCATCGGTATAATGTCTACCGAACTGGGTTATGCCTTCTGCGACCTGATGTTCAAGGAGAGGGGGCTGCTGCGCAACGACCTGCTGCTCGACAACGAGAAACCCTCGTTCTTCAGCATATCGATGGGTGTCGGACTGGGCGGCAAGGACCTGAAGTTCGAAAGCGACGGTGAGGAGATTGGTCTTAAGTTCCGTGCCGCAACGGTAGTGGACGCCGAGGGAGCCTACTTCTTCAACAAGTACGTTGGTGTGGGCGGTCGCTTCCGTGTAAGAGCCCAGTCAACAAAAGACTTCGGTGACTTCGCCAACTTCGTTGCCGGAGAGGACTTCTATGCATGGTACGGTCTGAAGCCCCATTATCAGAACGCCTTCCCACAAGACTTCAACAGCAGCGACCCCGTCGATAACAACCTCAACTACCTCGACCGCGTAGGCTTTAAGATGAATTCAGAGAGCGAATGGAACGCCAATGCCCCTGTGACCGACAGCTATGGCATAGTGAAGAGCGACCACATCACCGAGTTCACCGGCAGCGTGGGACTTTATTTCAACCTGCCCTTAGGCAAGCACTTCGCCTTAGGCACCAAGGCACTCATAGGCCGCAGCATCACCCAGGAGCTTGACATCGACGGTCATGCCGAGGGTAACATGAAGGACATCAGCTACACCATGTCGCTCGACAACCGCCAGGGTCACAAGGACGCTTTCGGCGACCCCACCCTGTCGCTTAACGACTTGCAGTACCCCACCAATACTGGTGAGAAATGGAGCGACGACTGGGAGTATCTCACCATCGGCGCTAAGTCGTCAACCTCGTTCGGCACGGGCTTATCGCTTACATATAAGTATAAGTCGAACTTCTCGTGGCGCATATTCTGCGACTACGACTATACCCGCAAGGACTTCACCGCCACGTACGATCCCTTCCACTTTGTGGAGAAGGGCATGACCAGCGGTGCGAGTCTGCTGATGGACATGGCATTGTCGACATCGACAGACGAGTTTGCCGACGGCAAAGGTATCGACGCCCGTGAGTATCATTCCCGCAAGCACATGAACTACTGGACGCTGGGTCTGTCGTTCATGGTAAACCTATAACCCGACGACGCCAATGAAACAGTTTTCAAGTTTTGGTATACCGGTTCTCTGGCTGAGCATAATTTGCATCATTGGTCTTGCTTCGTGTAAGCCCAAGGAAAAGGCGCAGCAGGAAACCATCGTGAATGTAAAGACGATGAAAGTAACATCGAGTTCGCACGTTGTCGGCAAGAACTACATGGGCACCATCGAGGAGGAAGATGGTGCCAACGTGTCTTTCGGCGTTATCGGCAATGTGGTGCGGGTGATGGTCGACGAAGGTCAGTTTGTGCGCAAAGGACAGGCGATGGCAGAGGTAGACGGACAGAACGTGAGGAATGCCCACGAGATAAGTGCCGCAACGCTGAGCCAGGCGGAAGATGCCTACAAGCGACTGAAGAACCTGTACGACAAGGGCACGCTGCCCGAGATAAAGATGGTGGAAATGGAGACGGCGCTGGCAAAAGCCAGAGCTGCCGAGGCGATATCGAGGAAGAGTGTCAGCGAGATTGTGCTGAGGGCACCCTTCAGCGGATATGTGGCTTCGAGCTCAGTGCATGTTGGTGCCAGTGCGGTGCCGGGAATGACGGGCTTCAAATTAGTAAAGATAGACCGTGTGAAGGTAGCGCTGTCGGTACCCGAAAAGGAGATTGGCAAGGTGCAGGTGGGTCAGAGCGTCACCTTCACGGTGGGTGCATTAGGCAATCAGATGTTCTCGGGAAAGATAGTGAACCGCGGTGTTACGGCAAGTGCCGTCAGTCATGCCTACGAGGTGAAGGCGATAGTGGACAACAGCAGTCACCAGTTGCTGCCGGGTATGGTATGTAAGGTAAAGATGGAGAATGCGGGTGGCGACTATGCCATCGTAGTGCCGCAGCAGGCTATCCAGATAAGCGTACAGGAGAAGTTTGTATGGACGGTGAAGGACGGTAAGGCTCACCGTCAGGGAGTTACTACCGGCGATGTCACCGCAGAGGGTGTCGTTGTAGAGACGGGACTGAAGACGGGTGATGTTGTCATCGTCGAGGGACAGAACAAGGTGAGTGAGGAAGGA
>JAFTFC010000033.1 GCA_017449725.1 Prevotella sp.
CTATCTGCAGATGATAGAGCAGCAGGTATTGGGCTACCGGTGTCATAATTTTCGCCTGTTTTGTTTTGCGTATGCGCTCATTGGCCAGAAGCATTGGCAAATGAACGTATTTGTCAGAGATGACGAAATAAACGTCTTTGTCAATAAGCCTCTGTCGTTCGTATGCAGGACATGCAGGCAACAAAAAGACTACAGGAAGCTGGAATAATGAAGTAAGATTGCTTGCCGTGACAGACAAGATGCGAGGTGCAGCAACTTTACCTTTGGGTTCAGCGAAAAGCAATGGCATACCATGAAACTCTCCATCGTAGAACTTGTACGATAGCGAGTCTCCGATGGTGACACCTTTCATCTGCGCCTTGCTTCGTTCTTGCAGCTGTATAGGTCTGCCCAATATGAAGACATCTTTCGTTTTAACCATTCTGCTTCATTTTATATACCATTAAAACGATGCAAAAGTATTAAAATAATCTGATATAACCAAAGGTTTTCCTGATTTTCTTGATTTTAGCAATAAAGTTTGAATACTTAATGCCTCAATTGGCAGATATACAGTTCAAAAAAGTGTTTCACTTTGCACTTTCGTTCAAGAAGGTAACTATTATTTGGTAAACCTCTTTACCCTTACATCCCATATACAAATGAAAGTAGCGACGCTATAGAATTAACGCCGCTACTTTTTTCTCAGATTTAGACAGAACGTCTATCTGTCCCAAATGCTGCTGCCACCGCCCTGGTCACTGATGTCCAGTTCATCTTCAGGATCATCCCAGCCACTTGATTGCAGACCTCTTACATCACCACTACCAGCCAGAAGCCGTGTCATGTGCTGTAACTCAATTGCCGTCATAGAGGGCTTCATATATTCTTTCTTCATATCGCTTACTTGACAAGTATTTTTTTACCTTTATTGATATACATTCCGCGTTGTGTCGGCTTTCCGCTCAGGCGCACACCATCCAACAAATACCATACATCATCCTTTACTTCATTAGAATTTGCAGAGACTTCAAGAATGCCTGTTGTTTCTTCACCGTCAAAGCTTAATGCAAACGCACGTGCCTTAGCTTCAGCGTGTCCATTGATGTACGGCACAGAGAAATAGGCACGACATGAGCGAATCTGGCGGTCAACTGTTGAGTAGTACAATGTGTTTGCGTCACCCAAGAACAGAATGCTCTTGTCATCAGCAGTCACACTGACTGGCGAGTACGTACCCACCATCTGCACCGTTTCCAATCCAGTAGTTTCACTATCCATAGTCTGAGCCGTCGAGTTGCTGATGGTCACGCCCTCGAATACTGGATTGCTGATGTCGTAGCTCGCCTCATTGCCCTCGTAGTCCGCTGCCTTTTCCCATTTTACTAAATAGGGCACTCCGGCTTCAATCTCCGTCGCCGATTTGAAATACAGATACAGCGTCCCGTCTTCTGCATCGAAGCCGTTCTTCTCAGTCACGTCCATAGTCATCAGCGTAGCACCTGCAAAGTCCGCATTGGCAGCAATCTGCGCTGCACTCAACGAGAATGGCAGGCACAGCGTGTTCCAATTACCGTCCTTGTAGAGCGTGCGATCAGAGAGCGTCACGTCGGCTTTACTGTCATAGTTAGTAATGATGTTGCTAATGACATCGGAATTGTCAACAATGGCAGCCAGCGAAGCATCGAAATAGGTGATTGTCACCTCGATTGTCTGCGCTGCAACCGCATTCCAGTTATCGCTGCCCTCCACCTTGTAATATACGGTGTAGGTTCCGGCATCCGTTCCTGTCGGGATGTCATCAGAATAGTTCTGGCCGTCAAGGCTGTAAAGCAAGGTTCCAAAGTCTGTATTGCCTGCATTCACAAGCGCCTGTGCCGAGCCTTTATATACAAGGTCTGCGACTGCTGTAGGAGCGGTGACAGCGGGTGTAGCCTTTACAATGTTAAACTCCTTCTCCACAAAGCCCAGCGATGCATAGGTGCCTTGGAAGGTGGCTCTCACCTTAGCCGTGCCGACATTGGTGTTGTTCGTGTAGGAATACTCGTAGTCCGTGCCTTTGGTGAGGCTGAGCGAGCCAGCGATGACTGTCGGCTCTGGGGTAATGGCACTGCCTGTGTAGGTCTGGTCGGGAACATCGGCAATGGTTGGAGTGACTTTCTGCACGATGATGCGACGGTTGCCGTTCTCAATGATGGTGAAGTAGTCGCTCTTGCTTTCGGTCACGTTGGTTTCGTCGTGCTTATAGACGATACTTCCGCTGTTCTTGATGCTCGATGCGTCAACCATTTCGATGGCGTCGTAAATCGTTACCGTGCCGGTTGTAATAGTCGGACCGTTATAAGAATACCCCTTGCCGATACCGTCTCCCGAATCGCCGCCAATTGCAGTCACAGAGCCGCCTTTTATGGTGATATTGCCGAATTGTACAGACGTTGTGTTGTCATTGTTCGTGTTCTTGACAGTGCCTATTCCTATTCCAGCACCCCATCTACCACCGGTTGCGATTATAGTTCCGCCCTCGATGACAATATTGCCGCCAACAAAATCGCTATCATAATTCCATATCCTGCTCAGACCAATACCAGCAGACTGATTGCCTCCTGTTGCCGTCAGCGAGCCATTGCCCTTGATGGTGAGCGTAGTATTGCTGCCACCAATCTGTATGCCGGCTTGGTTAGTTGCTCCGCTCGCACTGTTCGTACCAACGAGGGTAATCGTTGCCGAGCCCTCGCAGATGATACCTCCGGTAATGGTGGCGTTGTTGAGAATAATGCTTGCTCCGTCGACAATAGTGACGGTATGGTTTATCGAACCGGTCAGTATATCGCCGTCAACATTGCTTTGTACGAATTCTGCCGTCACGGTCACATCTGCCGCAGGCATCGTAAATTTGTACCAGTCGCCATCATCATGTACCACTTCAACTGCACCGTCATTTACTTTCAATGTCGAGGCATCAATCCTGACATCAGTGACTTGCAGATAAACGGTTTCACCAGCAAGAGCCTGTGTTTCGCCAAAAACAACCGTAACAAGACCGCTGATGCTGTTGTCAATCGTGACGGTGTGGTAAATCTTGGTATCTTCTTCCGTTATCTCCGTGGTGTAGTTTTCATCACTGAAATACTTGCTGCACATGGAGCACTGCCAATACTCGATGTTCACGTCCGTAGCCTCATGGTGTACGCCCGTATGGGCAGCAATCGGGGCTATGACATCAGACTCGGCAAGTTCCGTCGTGCCCGTCTCGTCGGTGAAATACTTGCCGTCGCTGTTTCGGCGGTAGCAATCCACCTTGATGCCCGTTTCCGTGCATGTAGCGGCTTTAACGGTGAGATGTGTGTAAGCCGGAAGTGAACCATAGAACTGCAATTCGTCCAAGTCCACCAAGGTTGTCGCACCGACTTCGTAAACCTCAAAGCGGAAATACTGATACGGATTGTCGCCGTCGTTGGTGCAAGCAATCTCGAAAGTCTTTCCCGCGCCGAGCGTAGTCGTGGAGGAATGAATGGTAGTCCAATCGTCGCCCTCGTTCAGCTTTGCCTTGAGTGCCCACTCCACGGGTTTCCAGAAACCGTCGTTCTCATTGTCGCAGGTCAGGACGTAGCCCTTCGGAATGATAGGATAATCGGCGTGGAACTCCACATAGGCAGGGTCTTCCGTGCCGCCCGCAAAGTCGCCAGAGGGCTCAGGGAACCCAGGGTCATCGGGAGCATCGGGTTCATCAGGGTATGAGGGATAATCCATTGTTTTCTCTGCCATCCAATCGGTGGAAGTATTGCCGTCCACAAGATTAGCGTAATTAGTGCCGTTTCCGTCCGTAGCGGTGAAGCCCGTAAACAGTGTGTAGTCCGTGCCGCCCAC
>JAFTFC010000034.1 GCA_017449725.1 Prevotella sp.
ACAATAGCCCAGTGGCTCTTCTCCACGTTTGAAGCATTGATTCCCGTCGACTCATTGTAGTACAGTGCGGAGCTGTTGTTTGCAAGGTACTGACTGTAGTTGGTAAGTGAGAAGTCGTAGGGGTCACCTACAAACGCCCACTTCTGGTCATTATCCTCGCTCTGTGTACCTTCATCACCGTATGCTTGTGAGTATCCGTCGTGGCTGTTGAGCCATCCATAGGCTTGAGTAGAGATATAGTCGCCCGACTTATACTCAACCTTTTCCACTTGCTTATATACCTCGTTGACGATGTGTCCGTCGGCATTGTACTCATAGTGGTCGAAAACATTCTCGTAGGTTACCACTCGAACGTTCGAACCGCGGTAAACCTGATCCCACTGATAGTTAGCATTGGTCCAATAGTAGTCGCTCTGATCGACACTCTCCTCGGGGGAAAAGTACTTCGCTACATCGTCATCCACGGCATAGACGTATGCTATCTCGTAGTACCGCCGCCCGTTGTCATCGCGAATTATCTTTTCAGGATTGAGATTATTTACACCATCGCGCATGAACTCTGTTAGCGAGCCGATGCGGTTTTCACCGCTGAAGTTGGCAAGGCTCTGAAGTTGGGTGTTTATAGCGGTGCGCTTAGTTTCCTTGGCACTCGCATTTTCCAACTCTGTATCGGTAAATCCACCGTATGACAACTGGTAGCACTCGATATAGTTACATCCGTAGCGTCTGATAGTTGCTGGGATGGACTTGAATACGTCGTCATACTTCAGTTCGACATGCTTAAGTGATGCTTTCAGTTCTCCATTGGTATTGTAAATACGCACGTTTGCATCGAAACAGTCGTTGTTAGCATTGTCCTCATCCTCTGCTACCGCTGTTCGGATGTCTGCCTTCGCGATATCCTTGGTCTTAGTACTGAGACCGAACGTTTCGAGAGTGAAAGCACTCTTCTGCGGATCGGCAGAACCGCTGAGGTTGGTAAAGTCCTTATATACCAAACGAGCGTAGTCGTTGGTCATGTTTGTCGGCTCGTAGTTGTTGCTGTAGTCGCCAATAGTGGAATCGACGACTGTAGTCTTCAGTGATGACGTGCGTATGAAGTAGTCGGATGCTCCACCCGTCTTACACATTTGCAGGCTCCACTCTGTGTTACCATTGTCGTCGTTACCCGATGCTCCGTTATGTCCACCGTAGTCGCGGCTGTCGTCGGTGTCGCCCAGTCTGGTGTAGTTGTAATACGGATTACCAGTCTCGTCCTTCGCCTGTCCATATCCCGTACCGAGCCAGAAGTCGCTGCCGCTGACTGCCGTTCTCGGACTACCACTGTCTTCCCAACGGCGGCGGTTTATGACAGTGAACTTGTACGGGTCGCCGATGAATGCCCAATGGAGTCCTTTGATACCTACCTCCCAGCCATCGGACAGGGTGTTTGCCGCTGTAGTGGTGGGGTAGGATGTTATCCGTCGTATCTGGTTCTCCTCACGGAAGGTAGGACTGTTCTTGTCGTTGTCGATATTTGTCTTGTCATAGAATGCCCAGTGATTGCCGCCCACGGTGAAGTCGAGCCACTGCGGTTGCACGTTCTCATTGGCAAATTCCGACGGAGTAGTGAACAGATGGACGCCATCCTTGGTGATATCGTCTGTTTCGTAGGTCACGCGGAACTTATACGAAGCGCGCATCTTGGAATGGATGCCGTTGGTATCGTACTGCGTGAAAGTCCACGTGTTGGTTGCATGCGTAGAGCAATCCTCGAGGTTGAAAGCAGCGTCAAGGTTCTTCTCCAGTTTGAAGGGGAATGCCTTTTCTGTCTGCCACTCAGGGTTATTGTTTTTCTGATATTGTAGGTTGCTGTAGCTTACGAACTTGCGCTGTAAGTGGCGTGGTACCTCTTTGATTGTTTCACCTACTCCAAAGTATTCGGATAGTTCTTCCTTTACAACCGGTTCACCAGAATAAGTCTCCTTGTATGCTGAGAAGTAGATCTTTGCTGGCTGAGTAAGACGTATGGCGCAGTTTGTACCATTAGACTTATGGTAGCCTATATACTTACCTGTGAGATAGCGGTTGTTATCCTCGTCGTAGCTTAGGTTGATACCATAAGCCTTAGGGTTGTCGCTAATCGCCTCACGGTAGGTACGCTTCAGACCGTCGTGAGTCAGGTAGTAGAATACGTCACGGTAACCCAGAATGTTGTTGTCGGCACGGAAACGCAGAGCAAATGCCTCCTCGTCATCAGTAGTCGTTGGTACTACCTCCCAGTAGAAGTTGGGATAGTAGGGCTTACCCTGGTTGGGATTATCAATCTCCTTCGTACTGCCGTCGGTATCGAGGTAGGATATCGTCTCACGTTCGTCGATGAAGTCCTCGTCGGGCACTCTGAAATGAACGCAGTCGACAACGAACTGGAAGGCTGTCTCTGTTGGGTCGAAACGGCAGAGGTTAGAACCAACCGTTCCAATAGGCTGCATTTCTCCATCCACCTTGACTGAGGATTCGTTAAATGCATCCTGTGTGCAATATACTTGCAACTTGTACGGGTCACCCACGAAGTACCATTTCAGTCGCTCGGGTATAGACTCCATACGGTCTTCCACTGTGTGGAATGGGCTGTAGTTATACAGCTGTGAAGTGTCATAGACGAACTTACTGCCGTTCCATATCATCTTCT
>JAFTFC010000035.1 GCA_017449725.1 Prevotella sp.
CGGTAGGGCAGGTCGCCCGTGGCACCCTCGTACTTCTGTGAGTTAGTAAATCCTTCGTTAATATAGTTGGCATAGGTTACAGGGTCGAGCATCTTCACACGCTTTCCAATCTTCGACACCGACCAGCTGGCATTAAACTCTATTTTCGGTTTGCCTGTCTGTCCCTTTTTTGTTGTGATGATAATTACACCGTTAGCACCGCGCGAGCCGTATATGGCTGTTGCCGATGCGTCTTTGAGAACCTCGATAGATTCTATGTCGTGAGGATTAATAATGCTTAGCGGATTAGAATTTTGTGTGGAGTTGTCGTTAGCACCGCTCGCAGGAGTGGAACCCGTCTCAAAAGGAATGCCGTCAACGATGTATAGCGGTTGTGACGATGTAGTGAAAGAATTGGCACCACGCACGGTGATACTTACTCCGGCACCAGGAGCACCATCATTCTGGTTTACCTGGACACCAGCAATCTTACCTTGGACGGCGTGAGAAACGTCGGTGGCACCGCCCAGCATGATGTCGTCACTCTTAATTTGTGACACAGCACCGGAGAGGTCGCGCTTCTTCATAGTACCGTAACCTACTACAACCACTTCGTCCATCATCTTGGAGTCTTCGTAGAGAGTTACCGTTACCGATGTCTTGTCCTTGACATTGAGCACCTGCGTCTTGTATCCAATCATTGACACTTGGATGATAAACTTCCCTGCCGGCAAGGTAAAAGAGAACTTGCCGTCGAGGTCGGTTACGGCACCGGCAGACGTTCCCGGCACCTGTACACTGGCACCTATCATCGGTTCGTTCATGGCTCCGTCCATGACTTGTCCCGAAATCTGTGTCTGTGCAGAAACATGAATACCGAACAAAGTCAGCATCATGCAGATTAATAGACATTTTCGCATAGTTAGTATAATTATTTTGTATTATTGTGCAGAAATAAGTTGAATCTTTGTGAGGGTGAATCCCAGTCCTGTAACGACAATACCGGAGGTCTTTATCTTGTCGAGAGAAACTTCGTCAAAGGTAAGCACTACATCGGTGCCGTCGAGAGGATACCATACAGGTTCCTTGGAACCCGTGATGTCATACCATTTTCCTTTATTTTCGCGGAAGGACATCTGTGGTAGCACATTAGCCTCCTTGAGTCCGGGAAGCAGGTCGTAGCTGATGATAAGTACATCGTTGAGGGTACATTCCTGGAATGGTTCTGCAGTGATGCGCAGGTTGCCGCTCCAGTCAACGGGGAAGGTCTTCTCCCCGTGGAATACTTCGCCTGGTTGCAGGATGTACTCCTTCGGTGCGCGTTGTGCCTGACTGATATCCTCGTCAACCTGACCGACGAACTGCACCAGACCTATCTTAGTAAGCCGGTAGCCCTTGCCGCCGACACGCATTGCTGCGTCGTCGCCCGTTCCTGCAAGCTGAAGCTTCAGCAGCGGCGCGTCGTCGTTGACATAATAGGTGAAACCGTCTTCACCGACGGGCATACCGTCGGTAGCTTTCTCCAGTGGCTTCCACGTGAAGTCCATAAGCTTGGCAGATGCTCCGGGCATCACCTTGTTGGCGTGGAACCTGATGCCGTCGCCCTTGCGCAGTTTCTTGAAACAGCTGCCGGGGATTTCGGCACTCGCGCTCCAGTCGTCTTTCATCTGTACGGCAGCACCGCGCCATATCGTCGTTTCCACGAACTCCTCACCGGGGGTCAGCGTGACGTAGAGGATGCGGTAGTCGTGACCTCCTATGGCAACGCCTCTTTCGCGTACCTTATTTAATATATCGTCGGTAAGCACCATGCGGAAAGGTCCGCTGATGCCGAAATATCCGTAGCCGGGAGCTATGCCCTGCCAGTTCTGCGGGTCCTGGAACGCACCCTGCGAGAATCCCTGTGCCTGGTCGTGGTAAACAGTAACCACGTCTCCAGCCTTGGCGGTCTGGAAGTGGCGCGCCTCGAGCACGATGTTGTCTTTCCATCCTGCTCCGATGGTCTTAGGACCGATGAGTATCGTCTTCTCGGCAGCCGTTGCGCCAACAACACCCACCAAGCACAAAAGCGCCATGA
>JAFTFC010000036.1 GCA_017449725.1 Prevotella sp.
ATGTTCTCATCGCCAGGATTCACCCAACGGTTGACGAACTCCTTAGGAGTAGCCATCAAATCGGTGTAACGGCGACGGAACACTGGGTCGAGACGAACCACATTTCCAAACGAATAGGTGATGAAGACGTTCAGTGTCAAGCCTTTCCACTTGAAGATATTGCCCAGCGAACCAGTGTCGGTCGGATCGGTAGGACCTTCGTACTTCAGGAATCCCAACAATTCCGGATCACTCTCTTGGAAGTAAATACCCGTTGTGGAGATGTTACCATCCTGATCAAGGAATGTAGGCAAGCCTTCTTCGTTCAGCCCCATGAACGGAATAGAGAACAGAGCTCGGACAGGATAGCCTTGCTTGGCAAAACCAGTACCTCTGACAAGGTCGATAATGCGCGAGTCGTTCTCCAGGTCGGTAATCTCATTCTTAGTGTGAGAATAAATTAAACTCGTTGTCCACGAGAAATCCTTGTTTTGGATATTCTTGGTGGTCAGACCCAGTTCCACACCATGCGATTTCATGGATGCGATATTACCATAGCGGACTATAGAACCACTGACACCCTCCGTGTTGGTCGGACCTATCAAGTCGTAGTTGCGGCGGTCGTACCAGTCGAAAGTTACGTTGATTCGGTTTTTCAGGAATCCCAGGTCAGCCCCGATGTTCAGTTCATGTTTCTTCTCGTAAGTCAGATCGGCATTTCCCGGTGAACTCTGATAGATACTCGACTCTTTCACATCAGCAAACGGACGCCAAGGTGTACGACTGCGCAGAATGGCTACAGCGTTTGACACGCTGGGGCGATCGGCCGTCAACGAGTAAGAGGCTTTCAAAGTGGCATGACTCCAGACATCGCCGAATGTTTCCTTGAACCAAGGCTCCTCATGGGCGTTCCAAGTGCCTGCCACGTTCCAAGTGGGCAACCAGCGTGACTGGCGGGTGTGTCCCACACCATTGGTACCTTCATAGCGATAGGTACCATTGATGGTATAGCGACCCTTATAAGAATAGGTGGCATTGGCAAAGAAGGCAGTACTGCGGGTTCGGCGGTTTTCCAATGTGTAGTACTCTGTATTCTGCTCTGCACCCTTCTTAAACACTTGGTAGGCATAGTTAGCAATCTCGCCCAGGTCGTACTGCATACCCCAGCCGCGGAACCATGTGGAGTGGCGGTCGCTGGAGTTCGACTCCATACCAGCATACACGTTCACAATATGGTCCTCGTTGAACACATTATTATATTGTGCCGATGCACGGAAGTCCCAACCAAACATGCTACGGTCGTTGCGCTCGTAGATACCACCATCGGGCAGCACCGTGATGGGCAGCTCATAAATCTTGTCAGGATCGGGGTCTTTATAGAGGAAGGGGTTGTTGTCGCGAATCACCGTTGTTCCCATAGCCCGATAAGCCTCAGCCTGGTTACTGCTGTCCAGGATGAAATGCTCTTGTGAGTTTGTCGAATACTTGACAGCACCCAATACGCTCAACTCCAGCTCACGGATGGGCTTGTAGTCAAGTTTCATCTGTGCACGGAAGTCGTTCACACCCAAGTCCATGTAGTTGTTGTTCAACTCATGCAGAATGTTAAAGGGAGCATAGTTACGCGTGTAGAA
>JAFTFC010000037.1 GCA_017449725.1 Prevotella sp.
GCAAGGTTGTGCTCTACCAACTGAGCTATTTCCGCCTGTTTCCAAGAAATAGAAACACACAATTTATGCGCTTTTTCCAGGGCATTTCTCTAAATGCGGTTGCAAAGGTACAACTTTTTTCCAAACCGCCAAAACTTTTCTCCGTTTTTTTCTCCTTTTTTCGAAAAAATCAACTTCAATCCATCCGGCTCTTATAGTCCTCGTAACCGTAGTCGCGGAGGATTTCCAGTTCGCCGTCCTCGTGCAATAATGCGATTGAGGGATGATTGATGCCGTTGAACATATTGGTCTTGACAGTAGTATAATGTATCATGTCCTCGAAGATAACGTTCTCGCCAACCTGCAGTTCGTGGTCGAACTGCCAGTCGCCCATGAAGTCACCGCTAAGGCAGCTATTGCCGCCAAGACGGTAAACCCATTTACCGTTGTCTGCCGCCCCTCTTACCTCTGGCATATAGGGCATTTCGAGACAGTCGGGCATGTGACAGGTGAAACTGACGTTTAGGATGGCGGTGCGGATGCCCTTATCCTCCACGATGTCGACAACCTGAGACACCAGCGGACCGGTCTGCCAGGCAAAGGCGCTGCCTGGTTCCAGTATCACATGCAACCACGGATAGCGCTCCTTGAAGTTGCGCAATATATTAATAAGGTGTTCCACGTCATAGTCCTTACGGGTCATTAGATGTCCGCCTCCGAAATTTATCCACTTCAGCTGGGGGAACCACCGCGAGAACTTCTCCTCGATATGAACAAGCGTTCGTTCGAAAACGTCTGCCCCACTCTCACAATGGCAGTGACAATGAAACCCTTCGATATCAGAAGGCAATTGCTGGGGGAGTTTATCGGCTGTAACACCGAACCTTGTTCCTGGTGCACAAGGATTATACAATGCCGTGCCTACCTCGGAATACTCTGGATTTACGCGCAAGCCGAAAGACACGTGCTGCCCTTCCTCCCATTTATTGTTCATCGCGGTTTCCCCGCGATGCATGCCATGGAACCGCTCGTACTGCGAAAGGGAGTTGAAGGTGAGATGACTGGAGTAATTCAACATCATCTGAAATTCCTCCTCCGTATATGCCGGCGAATAGGTATGCGCCTTAGTACCGAATTCATCGAATGCCAATCTGGCTTCGTTCAGTGAGCTGGCTGTCGTAGCATTGATATATTCGCGGAAGATGGGGAACGTCTTCCAAAGGGCGAAAGCCTTGAAAGCAAGGATTATCTCCACACCTGCCTCACGCGCTACACTGCTGATAAGTTCGAGGTTACGGCGCAGGGCACTCTCTTCCATTACGTACATCGGACGATGGATGTCAGAATAGCTTTTCAGTTTCATGGATGCAAAAATAAAGAATTTACCCCGATTACAAAAATTATTTGTCAATAGAATTGTTTATGTGATAGAAATTTCATAATTTTGCAGGCAGAATGAAACTCGTTGTAATGACCAAACCCACATTTTATGTGGAGGAAGACAAGATTTTAGCCACGCTCTTCGATGAGGGGATGGACAACTTACATTTGTATAAGCCCAATTCATCGCCTATGTATGCAGAGCGGCTGCTAAGATTGTTGCCCGAGGACTATTACCGGAAGATTACCGTACACGAACATTATTACTTGAAAAACGAATATGGACTGGCGGGTATTCACATCGAATCGCCAGATGCTCCACTACCCGACAAGTACAAAGGCAAGTTCAGCCGCACGTGTATGGATCTCTCACTGCTGAAGGCAGCAAAGAAAAAGGCAGAATACGTATTCCTGAAATATATACTCGACTCACAGTCGGAGCCCGAAGCCAAGAGCTCGTTTACCATAAACGAACTGGAAGCGGCGGCTAAGCAAGGACTCATCGACAAACACGTATATGCCTTGGGAGGTATGAACTTAGATACTATTAGGATAGCAAAAGACCTTGGTTTTGGAGGCGTGGTGATATGCGGCGACCTGTGGAACAGGTTCGACATACTGAACCAGCAGGACTACAAAGAACTGGTGAACCACTTCCAGACCATTCGGAAAGCAATAGGATAAAAAGATATCATAACCCAAATAAATTCAGATTCAACAATGATTGATTTAAATTCTTCAATGGTGTTTTCAGGTACATGCACAAAGTATCTGGCTGAAGAGATATGCCGTAGCCTGGGATGTCCGCTTGGCAAAATGGTCATGACAAAATTCTCTGATGGAGAATTTGCGGTAAGTTACGAGCAGTCTATCCGCGGACGCGATGTGTTCCTCGTACAGAGCACATTCCCATCGTCGGACAATCTCATGGAGCTGCTGCTTATGATTGATGCTGCAAAAAGGGCATCGGCTAAGACTATCAATGCCGTAATTCCTTACTTCGGATGGGCACGTCAGGACCGCAAGGACAAACCGCGTGTCAGTTTAGGAGCAAAGCTCGTTGCCGACCTGCTCATGGCTGCCGGAATAGACCGCGTTATCACGATGGACCTCCATGCAGACCAGATTCAGGGTTTCTTCGATGTTCCAGTAGACCATCTGTATGCCTCGGGTGTCATCATGCCCTATCTGCAGAGTCTTAATCTGGAGGACATGGTAATAGCCAGTCCTGACATGGGAGGTTCAAAGCGCGCCAACACCTATGCCAAGTACTTAGGCTGTCCACTGGTTCTGTGCAACAAGACCCGCGCCCGCGCCAATGTGGTTGGCTCGATGCAGGTAATCGGAGATGTCAAGGACAAGAACGTAATCATTATTGACGATATGGTAGACACCGCCGGTACAATAACCAAGGCTGCCGACATAATGAAAGAGGCGGGTGCCAAGAGCGTACGTGCCTGCGCAAGCCACTGCGTCATGAGCGGTCCTGCCACACAGCGTGTTATGGACTCGGCTCTCGAAGAAATTGTCTTCACCAACTCCATTCCTTATACCAAGGACTGCCCGAAGGTAAAGCAGCTGAGCGTTGCCGACATGTTTGCCGAGACAATACGCCGAGTTCTTGAGAACAAGAGTATCAGCGATCAGTATCTAATGTAATTTCTGAAAAAAGAGCATAAGAAAAGCGAGAGGTTAACCTCTCGCTTTTTCTTGTTTTGCTTAGTACTGAATCCACTTAACGTAAGCGAAGTCCATACGGTGTGGCAACTTGTCGTTCTTCGGATACATACGTACTGCCGAGCGATAGTCGCCTGCCTTCGCAGGACACAGTGTATTCTCGAAGGTGTAGAGATTTCCTTCGCGCTTGGTAACCTTGAACGGGTTAACCTCAGCGACATACTCCTCACCATTTTTGTTCTTAGCAATAGCTACGAACTCCAGTCCGATTGCATCGTCCAAGCCCTGCTCGTCAATAACAATCTTGACATTGTAGTTAACACCGCTCTCGGGACTTACGGGCAGGTTGTTCTCTGTTGAGACAACATGTATGCTGTCCCAGCGCTCTGCCACGATTTCCTTCCACTGTGCTATGTCCTTTGCCAGACGGTTGTCGTTTGCAGAAAGTTCCTTGAAGCGCTTTGCCTCCTTGATATAGAACTTGTCATAGTAGTCATCGAGCTGGCGCTTCATGGTGTAGTGAGGTGCTATCTGGGCGATAGAGTTCTTTATTACCTTTATCCAGCCTTCGCTGTAGCCCTTCTTGTTCTTCTTATAGTAAAGAGGTACAATCTCATTCTCAAGCAGACTGTAGATGGTTGCTGCGTCGAGCTGATCCTGGTATGCCTGGTTCTGATAGGTGCGCTTCTCGGTAAGTGCCCAACCTGCTCCCTTGCGGTAGCCCTCAAGCCACCATCCGTCGAGCACGGAGAGGTTTACTACACCGTTCATCTCTGCCTTCTCACCACTGGTACCCGATGCCTCAAGAGGACGTGTCGGAGTATTCATCCAGATATCTACACCCGAAACAAGGCGGCGTGCGAGCAGGTAGTCGTAGTCCTCGAGGAAGATAATCTTTCCAAGGAACTCTGGACGCTGGCTGATTTCGTAAATCTTCTTAATCAAGCCCTGACCGGCACCGTCTGCGGGGTGTGCCTTACCTGCGAACAGGAACTGTACGGGACGCTCGGGGTCGTTGACAATCTTTGACAGACGGTCGAGGTCGGTGAACAGCAGGTGTGCACGCTTGTAAGTAGCGAAACGGCGGCAGAAACCGATAATAAGTGCGTTAGGATTGATGCGCTCCAACAGTGAGAGAACACGTGAAGGATCACCCTGATTTCTGAGCCATGTGTCGCGGAACTGCTCCTTGATATAGTCTACAAGCTTGTTCTTCAGTGCCATACGTGTTGCCCATATCTCATCATCGGGCACATTGTATATAGCCTCCCAAATCTTCTGGTTAGACTGGTCGCTCATGAACTTCTCATCGAAGTACTTGCCATAGAGCTTGCGCCATTCTGTTGCCGACCATGTCGGGAAGTGAACACCGTTAGTGACATATCCCACGTGGTTCTCTTCGGGGAAATATCCCTTCCAGATAGGTGCGAACATCTTCTGGCTTACCCATCCGTGGAGCTTTGATACACCATTTACTTCCTGGCAAGTGTTGATAGCAAAGGTTGACATAGAGAACTTCTCACCCTTGTCCTCGGGGTTTGTACGACCCATGCCGATGAATTCATCCCAAGAGATACCGAGCAAGTCAGCATAACCGCCCATATACTTGCCGAAAAGCTGCTCGTCGAAGAAGTCGTGACCTGCGGGAACCGGAGTGTGGCAGGTGTAAAGACCGCTTGCACGGACGAGCTCGAGAGCCTGGTTGAAGTTCAGTCCGCCCTGGATGTAGTCTACCAGACGCTGCAAGTTGCAGAGTGCGGCATGACCCTCGTTACAGTGATATATCTCTTTCTTGATTCCGAGTTTCTTCAGTGCCAGCATACCACCGATACCGAGCAGGATCTCCTGCTTCAGACGGTTCTCCCAGTCGCCACCATAAAGAGCATGGGTAATAGGCTTGTCGAACTCTGAGTTCATCTCGTTGTCGGTATCAAGCAGATAGAGTGGAATACGACCTACGTCGACACGCCATACGTATGCATGTACCTGATAGTTCATGTAGGGAACGTCAACCACTACGGGATTTCCGTTCTCGTCCAACTGACGAACGATGGGCAGTGAGGTGAAGTTCTGTGCCTCGTAGTTAGCAACCTGCTGACCATCCATCGAAAGGCTCTGTGTGAAGTAGCCATATCTGTAAAGGAAACCGACGGCGCACATGTTAACGTTGGAGTCAGAAGCCTCCTTCAGGTAGTCACCGGCAAGCATACCAAGACCGCCGGAATATATTTTCAGAGCCGAGTGTATACCATACTCCATTGAGAAATAAGCAACAGACGGACGTTTTGCATCGGGCTTGACATCCATATAATTGCGGAACAGGGCATAAACGTCCTTGATACGCTTCATCAATGCCTTATCCTTTACAATCTCTGCCTTGCGATCAAGACTAAGACGCTCAAGAAGCATCACTGGATTGTGCTTCACCTCGTCGTAAAGTTCAGGGTCAAGGTCACGGAAAAGGTCGCGTGCCTCGTAGTTCCATACCCACCACATGTTGTGGGCAATCTCGTTCAAACATTTCAACTGCTCCGGAAGACTTGACTTAACGGTCACCTCTTTCCACTGAGGAGCATTGGAATAATCTGCT
The DNA here is from genome assembly GCA_017449725.1 of Prevotella sp. GTDB lineage: Bacteria > Bacteroidota > Bacteroidia > Bacteroidales > Bacteroidaceae > Prevotella. The sequence goes on from JAFTFC010000037.1 coordinate 5,627, forward strand.
TTAATCTTCATAATGATTTTGTTATTGTAAATTCTTTAATATTTCTTTCTCTCTTCTGCCTTACGCAGAGCCATGTCGTATGCCTGCTCATAGTAGCGAATGAAGTTGCTCCACAACGCAAGTTTCGACAGTTTCTCTGCAGCTGCACGGGCTTTCTTCACCTCTTCATCACTGAAGTTTGAATATTTTGCCACGGTATCTTTTATCACATCGGCTACTTCTGAGTAATTATAGTCGGTACGGTGAATTACTTTCACTCCGTCTTCTATCTCGCTATAACTGCCCTTCACGCTGTTTGCCCACAGTCCAAAGCCAGCCAAGTCCGTGGTGATACAGGGAACCTTGAAAGCAACTGCCTCAAGTGGAGTATATCCCCAGGGTTCATAGTAAGAGGGATAGATACACAGGTCGTTACCCAGGACGAGGTCATAATAGGGCATATTGATAACACCATCGTCACCAGTCAAGTAACAGGGCAGGAAGATAAGTTTCACCTTGTCGTCCTTCCTGTTGTGCATATCCAGATATTTCAGCATTCCCAGCACATTGTCGTGGGTCATGTTGTGTAGCCAGTGGGTTATCTCGGGCACCTCAAGGGGTGTGTCGTATTTCTTGCCGCTCTTCAGGCGTTCTACAAGGTCGGGACGCGGTTCTCCCACCCAACCGGGCACCTCGATGAATGCCACTACGTTTTTCTTCAGGTCCTTGTCGCGCAACAGACGGTTCATTGCCTCTATATACACATCGACTCCCTTGTTGCGGAACTCGTAGCGACCACTCGTTGAGATTATCAGTGTGTCGTCGCCAAGGTCGGTGCCAAGCAGGGCGTTGGCAACGGCGAGCAGACGCTCACGTGCAGCCTTGCGCTTCTTGGTGAATGTCGCTCCTTTTGGAACAAAACTGTTGTCAAAGCCATTAGGAAGCACGAAGTCTACTGGTTTGTCCAGTAATTCCTTGCATTCATTGGCTGTAATATCGCTGACAGTAGTAAAACAGTCCACATAGTGCGCCGTCTGCTTCTCAATAGAGTGCTTCGACTGCATATTCAACTCGCCCGCCATCTGGTCACCGTTATATGCAAACAGATAGTCATACAGCGGTTTGTTGTTACCGGCAATACTGCGACCGATACTGGTGGCATGGGTGGTAAATATCGTTCCTATCTCTGGCACCATCTTATTGATGTACAGCACTCCGAGACCGGTCATCCACTCATTGCCCTGGTAAACCACCTTAAGCGACTTCTTAGCGCCTACAACAAACCGATACATGCTCTCCACCACCAGCGCAGCGGCATAAGAGAACATCGAAGCCTCGTCGTAGTCGCCATAGGCATGCAGCGAGTCCACCTGGTAGTTCTCCCACAACCATGTATATATCTCATTCTTCTTCTGGAAAAATGGATAGAAGTCTACCAACACGGCAATGGGCTTTCTGGGAATATTCCACCTGCCGACCTTAACAGACAAGCCGTCCTTCTTGGCTGCCTTTTTCCAGTCAGCAAAGAGACTCTTATCTTCAACAAAATAGGGACACGTCTTCTCACCCCAGCAGTCGGGGCCAATGAAAATCGTTCTGTCTTTCATCTTATCCTGCAGCGTCTTGGCGCGCGTAGACAGAACCGTATATATTCCTCCTACCTTATTACACACCTCCCAACTAGACTCGAAGATATAGTCGGGAAACAAAATCTCTTTACCCATGTTTGTTAATTTGCGCGCAAAGTTAACATATTTTTCCATTATCACCAACTTAAATACACATATTTTTCAAAAAAACATCGAATTCTTGACATAAATTCGTATCTTTGCACCGACAATAAAACTTTACAAACAATGAGAAAAACTATTGCCTTAGCAGTGCTAACAGCATTATCAAGCTTACTGTTCATGTCAGCAGCAACTGGCGATGACAACGAGGCACGTCCCTTCAAGGGACGATTCTACAACGCTGAACACAAAATCTATATAGACTGCAACCTCTACGACCATAATATTATCATACCCATGCAAGAAGTTCTCGGCGAACTCGACGGATATATTGCCAGCGATCAGTGTGGCACAACATGGTGCATTGTCAGTTCAAACGTAAAGGGCAACAAAGCCACTATCGACGTAATCAACAACTACGGTAGCGAAGACTTCACCGCAACTCTCAAAATCCATGGAGACACCACACTAACCTATTCGCACGAAGGCGGCAGCACACTGAAATTTCCCGTTAACCGCAAGTGGCAGAAGATACCGGCAAAACTAACATTCAAGCGAACACGATAAACATTATTTCCGACAAAATAATTTGCTGTTTTTTAAACAAACATCATAAAAAAACGAGTACAAAGGGTGTCAGGGTGTACAACACCAGTGTTTATCGGCATTTGAGCCGTACACCCCAGGGTGCAAGGGTGTACAAAGGGTGTACATCTTACTGGCGTATGGAATAACTTTTGTGCCACCTTGGAATAACAACGCACCGACAAAGGTTAAGGATTTGCGGGAAA
>JAFTFC010000038.1 GCA_017449725.1 Prevotella sp.
ATCAGCGCCAGGATTATCCACACGTTGAGGTTGAGCAGGTCGAGACAGGCGAAGATGTTGGGGACACTCTCCTTGATGGTCTCTGAGGAGTAGGTAGAACCATAGTGGTCGATGGTGCGGTTCACCTTGTCTATAATACGGTCGGCTACAACAGGGAGCTGGTCAAAGTCAGAGACCAGCAGTTCGGCACCTCCCGCCTGATCCTCCTCCCAGCCGTTGAGGCGAACGGTGGTGTAAAGGTCGGTGAAAATCAGCGACTTGTCGAACTGTGCAAGATTGGTTTCGTAGATTCCTGAAATGGTGAAGCGTCGGACTCTTACATCGTCGGTAGCAATGAAGTAAGAGAAAATGCGGTCGCCTGTCTTAAGGCGCAACTTGTCAGCGATGTACTTGGAGATGAGTATCTGCTGCGAACTCTTTTTGCTGCTGAAGTGCGGTATGCTGCCGCTTACGAGGTTCTGATGGAGGAAGGTGGTGTCGTACTCTTCTGCGATGCCTTTGAAGAGGATACCCATGAAGTCGTCGTCGGTCTTGAGTATTCCCTGCTTTGCGGCAAAGCGCTGGGCGTGTCTTACTCCTTCGATGCCTCGCAGCACCTTCATCATGGAATCGTTCATTACGATGGGGTACTGCTCGTCCGACTGTATTGCCATGAAGTTAGCAACGGTGATATGACTGCCAAAGCCTACCACCTTGTCGCGGATAGTGTGCTTGAATCCTAACACGACACTGACGGAAATAATCATTACCGCCAATCCGATGGCAATTCCGGCAGTGGCAATGCGGATGGCGGGGAGGCTGACCTTCTGGCGTTCACCTCCCTCGCTGTGTATGCGGCGTGCTATGAATAGTGGAAAGTTCAAAAGTATTTTACCTTTTTTACCTTTTTACTTTTTTACCTTTAAACTCTTCCAGGGTAAGCCTCCAGGGCTTTCTTAAGTACTACGAGTGCGCGCTGCAGGTCGTCTTTCTTCAGAACGTAGGCTATACGCACCTGATCCTTGCCTGCTCCCGGGGTGGTGTAGAAACCGCTGGCTGGTGCCATCATCACCGTTTCGCCTTCGTATTCGAAGCTTTCGAGACACCAGCGGCAGAACTTCTCGCTGTCGTCGACCGGCAACTTGGCAACGGTGTAGAAAGCACCCATGGGGATTGGCGAGTAGACACCCGGAATGCGGTTAAGTCCGTCGATGAGGCACTTGCGTCGTTCCACATACTCATCGTACACCTCGCGCAGGTATTCCTCGGGAGTGTCCAGTGACGCCTCGGCGATAATCTGTCCTATGAGTGGGGGAGAGAGGCGTGCCTGACAGAACTTCATCACCGCCTGGCGTATCTCCTTGTTCTTTGTAATCAGGGCTCCGATGCGGATGCCGCACTCACTATAACGCTTTGACACGGAGTCGATAAGCACTACGTTCTGCTCGATGCCTTCGAGATGGCATGCCGAGATATAGGGAGAACCCGTATAAATATACTCGCGGTACACCTCGTCGGAGAAGAGGTAGAGGTCGTACTTCTTCACGAGGTCGCGAATCTGGTTCATCTCGCGGCGTGTATACAGATAACCCGTCGGGTTATTAGGATTGCAGATAAGGATGGCACGGGTGCGCTCGTTGATGAGCTCCTCGAACTTCTCTACTTTGGGCAGTGAGAAACCCTCTTCGATAGTAGTCGCAATGGTGCGGATCTTGGCACCAGCCGAAATGGCAAAAGCCATATAGTTGGCATAGGCGGGTTCGGGAACGATTATCTCATCGCCCGGGTTGAGGCATGAGAGGAATGCGAAGAGCACCGCCTCGGAACCGCCGCAGGTGATGATGATGTCGTCGGCGGTTACGCGAATGTCGTATTTGGCATAGTAGTCGACAAGCCGTTCGCGATAGCTCAGATAGCCCTGCGACGGGGAGTATTCGAGTATCTGGCGGTCTACGTTCTTCATTGCATCGAGCGCCACCTGAGGTGTGGGCAGGTCGGGCTGTCCAATGTTCAGGTGATACACTTTTGTTCCTCGCTTTTTAGCAGCAGCGGCGAGTGGCGCTAACTTTCGGATAGGAGATTCTGGCATCTCCACTCCTCGTACTGATATCTGTGGCATCTATTTATTTTGACGATTTTTCTGTTATGTGTCAATGTTCAATGTTCAATTTTCAATATTCAATCTTCAATTAAAGAAGTTCCAACTTACACCGAAGCGGAAGATTCGCTCGTTGAGCGGGTGGTAGGGAACCTGGAAGTAGTTCCGGCTGCCCATCTCGTAGTTTATATGACTCATCATGACGAAGAATCGTGCGTGCTTCAGGAAGAGGTTGGCATAGACGTTTACCTCGGGGAAATTGCCAATCTTGACGTTCTGCGCGCCATTGTCCTGCACGGCGAAGGTGTTCATCATCGGACTGTAGTCGGGGGCAGTATATGAGGTGAAGTATCGCATGTCGGCTCCGAGGTGTACGTCGAGCACACGGGCGATGCGGAACTTCAGGTACAGATTTGTATAGACGTTAAGGTCGGGCAGCGGCAGAATGTTCTCGTTGCTGCTCTTCTGGAATGTTACTTGGTTCTCCCAGTTTATGGGTCCGAGGGTGAAGTCCTGTGCCAGTTGAAGCGTCAGTACGCTAATGTTTTCGGATGTCTGGTTGACATTGGTTATCACATTGTAGCGTCCGTATGTCGCATCGTTGGAATAACTGCGCGACAGGTAAGTGTATTTAGACAGGTTGTCGTATGCCACACGCAGTGTGGTGCGCGTCTTCTGGTACGTGAAGAGTCCTTCGATGCGTGTATGGAACTCATTGCTTATGTCATTGTCCCACCACAGGTACTTTGAGTGATAGTGGGAGAAGAAGAATGATGGTGACAAACTATGTATGAATCCTTTGGATGCCAGCGTCACGGTGTCGCCAAAGAGCGGGAAATTCAGGTCGGCAGAAGCGTCGAGCGAGAACGAACCGGCATCGGCACCTATTAGGAACGACTCGAATACGGCATCGTAGTGTACCGTCTTGCCGAGAGTTTTCTGTAACTGTCCTCCTATGGAGAAGTTGTGCTCGGTGTATTTACTGAAGTCACCAGTTAAGTCCGGCATCTGGTAGTGCTTCAACTCATGTGCAGCGAAGACCTTGAGTCCTGCCTTGGCATATTTGTTGAACCCTTCCAAAAGTGCTATGGCGAAGGTGTTCTTCATATAGAAATTCTTTGTCTTGTCGTAGATGGAGTCGCCTGTCAGTTTACGATTGTCATAGAAAGGAGCATTCTTGTAGTAACTCAGAGAACCGTCGAGCTGAGGCGTCTCGTAAGCCTCGTAGATACGGTTGTAGAGGTTAGTGTTCAGCGTGTGAATGAAACTCGTAACAGGCACATATTCGTTCTTCATCCACGATGTGTCCACCGGCTCTTCTGGCTGAGCGGGTTCTTCTCCCTCACGTGTGGCTTTTCTTGCAGCATTGTCGCGCGCACTTTCTATTGCGAACTTCCTCGCCTTTATTTCATCCTCGGTCATTGGCACCTTTCGGTTGAAACCCACGTTGTATCTCTGAGTAAAGAAGAGATGCTGGTTGTCGTGGCGGTTCCAGTTCTGGTTGAGCATCACCGGTATTTCGTTCTCTCGGAACTGAGTTGTCTGACTTTCGGGGTGGGTGATGTATTCATCGTTGACGATGCCTCCGTTCTCAGCCATTTTCTGATGGTTGGTACTGAAGAGCAGATGAGCCTGGTATCTGTCACCGAGGTAGGAAACCCAAGTGGTGAAATTGAAGTGGCTGGTATTTGAATTGTCGTAGTAGCCCTTGCCGTAGATGTAGTCGAACTTGAACCCGAAGCCCAGTTTCTTGTTTACGTTGGCAGCGAAGAGAGCCTTGAAATGATCTTCGCCAGTGTCGCCGCTTCCACAGGTGTTGTAACTGAGGTTGGTGATTGGCGACATCGTGTTGGTGAAGTGGAACTGCCCGGGTTGTACCAGGAACATGTCGAAGTTCTCGATGAACATGAAGTCCAGCGGGTTGCGGTCGATATAGATACGGCTCAGTCGTGGTGAACCGATGTTTCCCAGTGACGAGTATTCACCGCGCACGCCGTTGTTCAGCACACTGTTCATGTACATGTGATGCAGAGTGTCGGGCTCTGCTTCAATCCTATCACCAAAGCGCTCGTCAATGGTCCATACCTTAAGCCCCCGTGGAATCTCCTGCTTCTTATTCTTCTTGAACACGGAGTCGTTGCGTCCGGCAATACCAAACTCGTCATCGGTAACATTGAAGTTATCGTTGTCGGTAATCTGGTTATAGCTCTGCGCGATGGCTGCTGAGGTCCAGAGACATAGAATGGCGACTATGGTACAGAGTTTCTTCATTTCCTGATGTTCATCATGCGCAGGGCACTCTCAGAGAACTTTATTACCATAGCAATTAGGACAACATACATTCCCAAACTCTTGCTTCCGAGAATGTATAGCAGTACACCGACAACCGCTCCAATCATGAAGCAGATGTTCAGTATCTGACGAATAATGAAGAAGCGGTCCTTCTGCTGCTCTTCTTCCTCCTCTTGTCTGTGTCTACGATATTCGGGTTCTTCTAGCATTTTCTAATTTTCAATTTTCAATCTTCAATGTCTCCATGATGTTCTCAAACAGATAGTCCTTTCGGTCTATGGTCTTGCGGCGGAACTTCGCTGTAACGGGGTAGAGGCGAGTGCCTTTCTTGTTCATGGCATACTTGTCGGTAATCCACTCCTCGGCACGTATGAAACTGTTCTTCGGGTCGCGATCCTCCTCGTACTTGTAAGTGATGTGCTTCATGATCACCTGAACATGTCCGTCGGTACATGTCGTTATAAGGGTGTAGCGGAACTTAGTACGGTCCATTATGAGGAGTTTCTTTGCGAATACGAGCCACTCGTTGACACTGGTAACGATGATGTGGTGCTGCTTGTTCACCAGACTCACCTGACTGCCGGGCAACTGATTGCTTTCCTTTGTCAGCGCCATCATGTATTTCAGCATTGCGTCGTATATCTGCTGGGCATCTTTTCCTGGAATGTCAACTTCGAGAGTCCATTCTACCTTTCCATCGACTTCTGGTACAGCACCAGCGAGGTATTTCTGGTCTTTCAGTACCTTCGGAGCCTCTTCTGTCTTGACCTCTTCTTTTGGCGTATCTGTTTCAACTACAGGCTTTTCCCATACGTTCTGGGCGCTTGCAGCCACAGAAAGTCCAAGCAATATAGCTAAGAATGATTTCTTCATTTCGCTTTCTTCTCTATTTAAATAATGTGCAAAAGTACGAAATAAAGTGCTATTTGGCGGCAATTAAGCATTATTTAACATCTCTGTAAGCCTTATGACTTCGTCTCTGTACTGAGCAGCCTGCAAGAAGTCGAGTTCCTTGGCAGCCTTTTTCATCAATGCCGTAGTGTTCTCGATGCTCTTGCGTAGCTGCTCCTTGCTCATGTGCTTAACTATCGGGTCGGCAGCCACAGCCATCGGATCGGGTTCGATGTAGGGGCGGTATTCCTTGACCTCTGCCTTTGGCGTGTCTGTGTCAAGGCTGCGTGTAAGGTCTGACGTGTTGATGTCTTTTATAATCTGCGTTGGAGTGATGCCGTGCTCCTCGTTGTACTTCATTTGTTTCTCACGTCTGCGATTTGTCTCGTTGATGGTCTGCTGCATGCTGTCGGTTATGTTGTCGGCATACATTATAACCTTTCCGTTTACGTTTCGAGCCGCTCTTCCCGCCGTCTGGGTGAGAGAACGGCGCGAGCGAAGGAATCCCTCCTTGTCGGCATCAAGGATGGCTACGAGCGACACCTCGGGCAGATCGAGACCTTCGCGAAGCAGGTTCACTCCCACAAGAACGTCAAAGATTCCTGCTCTCAGGTCTGTCATTATCTTCACACGGTCGAGTGTCGAGACATCGCTGTGTATGTAGTTCGCCTTAACCCCGTTGTTCAGCAGGTATTCTGTCAGTTCCTCTGCCATTCGTTTCGTCAGTGTGGTTACAAGCACCCTTTCGCCATTGTCGCTGCGTGTGACTATCTCGTCCATGAGGTCGTCTATTTGGTTTTCGCTTGGTCGCACCTCTATCTCCGGGTCCAATAGTCCAGTAGGGCGGATGAGCTGTTCCACAACAACACCTTCAGCTTCGTTGAGTTCGAAGTCGGCAGGTGTGGCAGAGACGTATATCGTCTGTGGTACGAGACTCTGGAACTCCTCGAATGTCAGCGGACGGTTGTCGAAAGCGGCGGGTAGCCGGAATCCGTATTCCACGAGGTTGGTCTTTCGGGCGCGGTCGCCTCCGTACATCGCACTTATCTGTGGTACGCTGACATGACTTTCGTCTATCACGAGGAGGAAATCCTCTGGGAAAAAATCTAACAAACAGTAGGGTCGTTGACCCGCCTCACGTCCGTCGAAATAGCGCGAATAATTCTCGATTCCGGAGCAGTGTCCAAGTTCTTTAATCATTTCCATATCGTACTCAACGCGCTCCTTAATTCGCTGTGCCTTAATGGTATCGCCGATTTCATTGAAGAATTCTATGCGCTCCATAAGGTCGTCTTGAATATTACGTATAGCACGCTCTGTCTGTTCCTTGGAAGTGACAAAAAGATTAGCAGGATATATTTGATATTCTTCGAACAAACCGAGTCGATGATAAGTCACAGCATCAAGTTCTTCGATGCTGTCTATCTCGTCGTCCCACCACGTCACTCTCAGTATGTCGTCGCTGTATGCCATCGATACGTCAACAGTGTCGCCCTTGACGCGGAAGCATCCACGTTTCAGTTCTATGTCGTTGCGTGTATATAGTGCGTCCACGAGTTTCCGAAGAAACATGTTCCGCTCCAGTTTCATGCCTTTCTTCAGGGTTATGACGCTGCCCGACAACGACGAAGGACCTCCCATGCCGTAGATGCACGAAACCGACGATACTATGACAACGTCCTTTCTGCCGGAGAGTAGGGCAGAAACGGCTCCCAGTCGCAGCTTGTCTATCTCCTCGTTGATGGCGAGGTCTTTCTCTATGTATGTGTCCGATGTCGGCAAGTAAGCCTCTGGCTGGTAGTAGTCGTAGTAGCTGACATAGTATTCCACCGCATTTTCGGGGAAGAATCCCTTCATTTCCTCATAAAGCTGCGCTGCCAGAGTCTTGTTGTGTGAGAGTATCAGCGTGGGCTTCTGTACGTTGGCTATGACGTTAGCCACAGTGAAAGTCTTGCCTGAGCCCGTTACTCCCAGCAAAACCTGCGACTTGTCGCCCCTGAGAATGCCGTCGGTTAGTTCCTGAATCGCTTCGGGCTGGTCGCCAGTGGGCTTATATTTCGATGTCAATTTGAATTTCATGGGTGCAAAAATAGTAAATTTATGCTAATCGTACATACTTTTTTGCTAAAAATCTCTTATCCCTTTTTGTAATTCAAAGAATTATATGTAACTTTGCACGATAATTTTTGCATGATGAAGAATATTCTGATTACTATATCACTCGTTTGGCTGTTTTCCGGATGCGCTTCCGAGTTCAATAAGATATATAAGAGCAATGATAATGCACTCAGATACGAGTACGCTAAGCAGATGTTTGCTGAGGGAAAGTATACGCGTGCCACGACACTGCTCACAGAACTCATCAACGTTACTAAGGGAACCGAGAACGGGCAGGAGTGCCTCTACATGCTGGGAATGTCGCAGTATAACGCCAAGGACTACGAGTCGGCATCCTATACCTTCAAGAAATACTACCAGAGTTATCCTCGTGGCACTTTTGCCGAGAATGCGCAGTTCTTCGTAGGCAAGAGCCTCTATATGAGTACTCCAGAGCCCCGTCTCGACCAGACACAGACGGTAAATGCAATTGCCGCACTTCAGGAGTATATGGACCTCTTTCCCGATGCTAAGCGCAAGGACGAAGCCCAGCAACTGATGTTCGAACTGCAAGACAAACTCGTGAAGAAGGAGTACCATAATGCCCGTCTTTACTACAATCTCGGTACCTACTTCAGCAACTGCCTCTTCGGAGGTTCCAACTACGAGGCGTGCATCATAACAGCCCAGAATGCCCTGAAAGACTATCCGTACTCATCGCTGCGCGAAGATTTCGCCGTGTTAATAATGAAGAGCAAGTACGAGCTGGCAATGCAGAGCGCAGAGGCAAAGAAACTCGATCGTCTCCACGACGCCGAGGACGAGTGCTACGGTTTCATAAACGAATATCCTGACTCACGAGAGGTATTGACAGCCGAGAAGTATATCGAGCGCTGCAAGAAGGAAATAAATCAGACTCCTCAGAGCCTGCAAAATGATTAAGGAAAGAAAAGTAAAAATTGTAAAATAGTATAATATTAAGATGGATTACAAGAAATCAAAGGCTCCAGTTAACACTGTGACAAGAAACATTATGGATTTGAGCAATGATACTGACAACATCTACGAGAGCGTTGCCATTATCGCTAAACGTGCTAACCAGATTTCTGTTGAGATGAAACAAGATCTGAGCAAGAAACTGGCTGAGTTCGCTTCATATAACGATTCGCTGGAGGAGGTATTCGAGAACCGTGAGCAGATAGAAATTTCACGCTACTACGAGAAGTTGCCGAAGCCTACTCTGCTCGCTACCCAGGAGTTTGTAGACGGACAGATATATTTCCGCGACCCTTCTAAGCGTCAGGACGAAGAGGAAGCCTAAGTTATGATACAACGCAAACAGACTCTCTACCTGCTTGTTGCCGTGATACTCTCTGTCGTGGCACTGACGCAGCCGATAGCCGAGTTGGCGCCAGTAACAATGGGTGCCAACCACGTGGTGTACAATCTATGGGTGCTTGTTTCCAATGGAATGGGGGCGGAGACCGACTATAGCGTGTCGCCGCTCTTTGTCATTCTGCTTGTAGCAACTTCCCTGGAACTTATCACCATTTTCCTCTACAAACATCGCCCCGTCCAGTCACGCTGCTGTCTGGGTATCATGTGCCTGCTGTTGATATGGTATGTCGCTTATGCTGCATTGATGGTAATGATGTCTGAGGAGTATAATGCCAAGTGGCATTTCTCGTGGGCATCCTGTCTGCCGGCAGCGGCTTTGCTGTTGGTATTTTTGGCGCGTATGGGAGTGAATGCAGACGAAGCGTTGGTTCGTCGTAGCGAGAGACTGAGAGACTAAAAACAGTTAAAGTCCTTAGCAAACGTCGGGTTGCTAAGGACCTATAAAAAGAAATCGCCAGACCTGAGGTCCGGCGATTTTTTCTCTTTGCCTTTTGTTGTAGCTTCTGATTACTTAACAGTGTCAGCAGCAGCAGTGTCAGCAGCAGCGGTATCAACAGCAGCTGTATCAACAGCAGCAGTGTCAGCGTCAGTACCCTGAGCAGTTTTGTTACCACAAGAAGCGAATGAGATAGCTGCAACAGCTACGAACATCAAAACTAATTTCTTCATTTTTTCTAAGCTTTTAAATCTGTAAAACAATCAATTTGTTTATTAAAACGCTGCAAAGGTAAGTATTTTTTTAATACGTTGTTCTTTTTTTTAGAACTTTTTTTTTGTCGTTTTTGTAACCTTTTTGCAAACGATTGATAATCAATGCTTTATAAAATGTTAACGACAGTTAAAGTTTTTAGTGTGCGCAAACAATCCCTCAAAAACGTCATTTTTGCCCCCTGTTTTTATGCTTAACGATTATTTTTCAATTCTCAATTTTCAATTCTCAATTAAAATCGCTACCTTTGCACCCACATATAATATAATAAGGTGTAAACAATGATTGATAGTGCTGCTTTTCAGGGTAAGACCGCTGCATATTATACGTTGGGCTGCAAACTGAATTTCTCCGAGACTTCAACTTTCGGACGGCTGCTTAGCGAGATGGGTGTACGTACAGCCGCCAAGGGTGAGCCGGCAGACATCTGCCTTATAAACACCTGCTCCGTAACAGAAGTGGCAGACCATAAGTGCCGCCAGATTATCCACCGTATGGTTCGCGAGAATCCAGGTGCTTTTGTCGTCGTTACAGGCTGCTACGCTCAACTTGAGTCTGAAGAGGTTAGCCATATTGATGGCGTTGACCTCGTCTTGGGAAGTAATGAGAAGGCAAATCTCGTGCAGTATCTCTCCGAAGCTTGGAGCCGTAAACTGGAGGGTGGGGCAGAGGTTATTGGAGAGCACCACAGCGTGGCGACCAAGTACATCACAACGTTCTCGCCTTCGTGCTCGCGTGGCAATCGCACTCGCTATTTTCTTAAGGTTCAGGACGGATGCAGTTATTTCTGCACCTATTGTACTATTCCCTATGCCCGTGGCTTCAGCCGCAGCCCATCGGTAGCATCGCTCGTGGAGCAGGCACGCCAGGCAGCCCTCGAAGGCGGTAAGGAGATCGTTCTCACTGGTGTCAACATCGGCGACTTCCATTCTCCCGAGGGAGAGAACTTCTTTGACCTTGTCCGTGCACTCGACGAGGTTGAGGGAATCAGCCGTTATCGCATCAGTTCCATCGAGCCCAATCTGTTGACCGACGAACTGATAGAGTATTGTTCCAAGAGCCGTGCTTTTATGCCCCATTTCCATATTCCGCTGCAGAGCGGAAGCGATGAAGTGCTTAGGCTCATGCATCGTCGCTACGACACTGCCCTTTTTGCCCACAAGATAGAGCTTATAAAGGAACTAATGCCCCATGCTTTTATCGGGGTAGACGTGATGGTAGGCACACGCGGCGAGCGTCCAGAGTATTTCGAGGAGTGCTACGAGTTCCTGCGCAGGCTCGATGTCACCCAGCTCCACGTATTCCCTTACAGCGAGCGTCCGGGCACAGCGGCTCTCAAGATTCCCTATGTTGTCAGCGACAAGGACAAGAAACAGCGTTCGCATCGCCTGCTCGAACTGTCCGACGAGAAGACTCGTACTTTCTATACTAAATTCATAGGCACGCGCGCGCAAGTACTATTTGAGAAAGCATCTCGCGGACGCGCCATGCATGGTTTCACCGACAACTACATCCGTGTGGAACTGCCGGCATCGGAGAGTCGTGAGGAGTATGATAATCAGATTCTTCCCGTCGTTCTTGGCGATTTCAACCACGACAAGACGGCTCTTACCGTTTCGCTTCAAACACCTGAGTGATGCCTTGCTCGCGATGACATAGGCGCACCTCGATGCCGAACTTCTCGTGGATATGCTCTGCCAGATGCTGTGCAGAGTAGACGGAGCGATGCTGTCCGCCAGTACATCCGAAGGAGAACATCAGTGATGTGAAACCGCGTTCTATATAGCGTGCCACGTGCGCATCAGCCAGTTTGTATATGCTTTCGAGGAAGGTGAGTATCTCACCGTCGTCCTCGAGGAACCTAATCACCGGTTCGTCAAGTCCCGTAAGTTTCTTGTACGGTTCGTACCGTCCCGGGTTATGAGTCGAACGACAGTCGAAAACGTAGCCGCCGCCATTGCCCGACTCATCATCAGGAATACCCTTCTTATAGGAGAAACTGAAAATACGGACGACGAGATTCGGGGTATCGGTCGAAGGTTGTGGTTTGTTGGCTTGAATAATCTTTTTTGCTGATGACCTTGAAATAACAGCATTCAGCGTTTCCACCAGGTGAGGGTAGGGGAAATGGTGCTTTTCGAGCAGTTCGCGTAGGTTGTCGATAGCAGGAGGAATGCTGTCAATGAAGTGCTTCTTGCGTTCGAAGTATCCACGGAATCCGTAGGCTCCGAGAACCTGAAGCATACGGAAGAATACAAAGAGCGCCAAGCGTTCAATGAACATTGCCTTCTCGGGGACAGCAGTAAGCGTCTTCAGTTCATCGTAGTATTCGTCGATAAGCCGCTGGCGCAGTTCGTCAGTATAGCGTGCCGAAGCCTGCCAGAGAAACGAAGCGACATCGTAGTACAGAGGTCCGCGTCTTCCGCCCTGGAAATCGATGAAGGTGGGTAAACCACCTTCCACACTGATCATCACATTTCGTGCCTGGAAATCGCGATACATGAATGTAGCGGGCTTGTTGGTTGTTGGTTGCTGTTCGTAGGATATCAGGTCTTCTGCCAGTTTTTGGAAATCCTCTTCGAGTCGCATCTCGTGGAAGTCTACGTTAGTGGCTTTCAGAAAGCAGTACTTGAAGTAGTTGAGGTCAAACATTACGTTTGTCTTGTCGAATTCGGGTTGTGGATAGCAGATGCTGAAGTCCAGTTCCTCGGCGCCTTTTACCTGAATAGCCGGCAGCAGGCGGATTGTCGCTGAGAGCAGAGCCTCCTCGTCTTTGCTGTATTTGCCGCCAGCCTCGCGTCCGTTGCGTATAGCATCGAACAGAGATGTGTGTCCGAGGTCTTCTTGCAGGTAGTATCGGTTGTCGTCAGAAACAGCATACACCTCGGGCATCGGCAGCCCTTTGCTGCGGAAATGACGTGACAGATACACGAAAGCCGCGTTTTCCTCCGTGCTTGTGCCAGCTACTCCTATCGCGGTCTTCCCATCACTGCCTGTCAGCCTGTAATAAGACCTGTTGCTTCCTGCTCCAGGCAGTTTCTCTATCGCCTGCGGCTCGTGTCCGCACCAGTTTATGTAAAGTTGGATAATTTGTCTTTCTTCCATAGTGAGTGCAAAGATAACAAAAAAAGGGGAAAGGGAATAGTGAAAACTGAAAAAAATAAGTGGTAAGGGGATAAAAAGAAAAAAATCGGATGTCATCCCGACGTCCGATTTTCAAAAACAAACTACTTAAAAACTAATCTACTAAAACAAATCAAAAATAATTTTCGACCGTTGTCGAATATCTTTCTTTTCTGTGTGCAAAGTTATTGCATTTTCTGTGTGCGAACAAACTTTTTGGGGATTTATTTATCAAATTATTTAAAAAAAAGAGAAAAATCGGGTCGATTTATTACAACCGACCCGATTTTTGTTATCTCGAAATTGCAAATATATTACATTTGCATACTTCTTTTTGTCAACTTATATTACATCATTCCGCCCATGCCTGGAGCGCCGCCCATAGGCATTGCAGGCTCCTTCTCGGGTTTGTCGACAATGAGGCACTCAGTGGTGAGGAACATACCTGCGATAGAGGCTGCATTCTCCAATGCTACGCGAGCCACCTTGGCGGGGTCGATTACTCCTGCCTCGCGCAGATCTTCATACTTGTCGGTGCGTGCATTGTAACCGAAGTCGCCCTTGCCCTCGCGAACCTTCTGAACGACAACGGCGCCCTCACCACCAGCGTTTGTGATAATCTGGCGCAGCGGCTCCTCGATGGCGCGCTCAACAATCTTGATACCAGTCTCCTCGTCGGCATTCTCACCCTTGACAGCTTTCACGGCGTCGATAGCGCGGATATAGGTGGTGCCACCACCAGCAACAACACCCTCTTCGATGGCTGCACGGGTAGCGCAGAGAGCATCGTCTACGCGGTCTTTCTTCTCCTTCATCTCCACCTCGCTGTTTGCACCGACATAAAGTACTGCCACACCGCCGGCGAGCTTAGCCAGACGCTCCTGCAGCTTCTCCTTGTCGTATGAGCTGGTGGTGTTTTCGATTTCCTTCTTTATCTGAGCCACGCGGTCAGCGATAGCCTGCTTCTGACCTGCTCCGTTCACGATGGTTGTGTTATCCTTAGAGATAACCACCTTGTCGCAAGTTCCGAGCATGTCGAGTGTTGCCTGCTCAAGTTTCAGACCCTTTTCCTCGCTGATTACGAGACCGCCAGTCAGTACTGCGATGTCCTCAAGCATTGCCTTGCGGCGATCGCCGAAGCCCGGAGCTTTGACGGCACAAACCTTCAGTCCTGCACGCAGACGGTTTACTACGAGAGTTGTCAGAGCCTCTGAGTCTACGTCCTCAGCGATTATGAGCAGCGGCATTCCCTGCTCTGCAGCTGGCTGCAGCACCGGCATGAGGTCCTTCAGGTTAGATATCTTCTTATCGTAGATGAGGATGCGCGGACGATCCATTACACACTCCATCTTGTCGGCATCGGTCATGAAGTAGCCAGAGAGGTAACCGCGGTCGAACTGCATACCCTCTACAACACCGATGTGGGTGTCGCGGCTCTTAGACTCCTCGATGGTGATGACTCCGTCCTTAGAAACCTTGCGGAAAGCCTCTGCCAGGAGTTTGCCGATTTCGGGGTCGTTGTTAGCGCTGACTGTAGCCACCTGCTCAATCTTGTCGTAGTTGTCGTCAACCTTCTCTGCGTTAGCCTGGATATACTCTACGACAGCCTTTACTGCCTTGTCGATACCACGTTTCAGGTCCATCGGATTGGCACCTGCCGTTACGTTCTTCAGACCAACGTTGATGATGCTCTGAGCCAGGATGGTAGCAGTAGTTGTACCGTCACCGGCATCGTCTCCAGTCTTCGATGCAACGCTCTTCACGAGCTGTGCACCGGTGTTCTCGAACTTGTCCTCCAGTTCTATTTCCTTAGCCACTGTGACACCGTCCTTTGTAATCTGGGGTGCACCAAACTTCTTTTCGATAATAACATTACGACCCTTCGGACCGAGAGTTACCTTCACTGCATTTGCCAACTGATCCACGCCGTTCTTCAGCAGGTCGCGAGCATCCATATTGAATTTAATATCTTTTGCCATAGTTCTTTTTTTTATTTCGTTATACCGTTGTTACGTTATATCGTTATTACTTTGATAACTATTTCTCTATCACTGCCAAGACGTCGCTCTGGCGCATCATCAGGTATTTCTCACCCTCGAGTTCCAGTTCGGTGCCGCTATATTTGCCGTAGAGCACCTCGTCGCCCTCTTTCAGTATCATTTCCTCGTCTTTCGTGCCCTTTCCTGTAGCGATAATCTTACCACGAAGGGGTTTCTCTTTTGCGGTATCAGGAATGATAATGCCGCCGATTTTCTCCTCTGCTGCTGCGGGGAGTACCAAAACTCTGTCTGCTAATGGTTGAATTTTCATAATTATATAATGTTTAATGTTAATACTCTGCCACTCTTTAAGCGAAAACTGTGCCAATGCGATGGCGAATTGGCACAGTATGACAAATTGTCACCCCGTTCTAATCCTTATTACATATTGTCCAGCGATAGAGATTGCATCCAACGAAGTTCCCAATCACTTCGGCAACGTAAACCCCAGCCACCTCTGCCTGTGCCGTCTGTTCCCACGGCGATGCGAGGAAGTAGAAAGCGTCGGCAATGCTGTGAGCAAAGCCGCAGAGGATGAAGACCGGAACGCCGAGCAGCAGCGCCAGCATCTTGCCCTGGCGTGCAAACTGCACAGCAGTAGTCATTATGAATCCGCAGCCGATGGCAAGCAGGAAGCAAGCCGCCCAGCCTTTAGCCAGTCTGCCAGCCAGAATATTGGCAGCAGGCTCTATAATGTCGGGCGAGGCATAAGAGGCGGCAAGTGCCGTCAGCAGACATCCCACGATGTTGCCCAGCAGCGTTACTGTCAGCATCCCCCAGTCACCATTGCGGCGGATAAATCCCGCTGTGCCGGTATACAGTTTCAGACCATAATAGACGACGGTGGTAAGACCAAAGGCAAAGAGCACTGCTCCTGCCACGCCGCCCACACGGAGATTTACGATGCATCCTATTGAAATGCAAAGACCTGCCAATACGGCAGACGGAAAAATATTTCTAAATAACTCTTTCATAACATTTGCAAAGGTAAGAAAAATTATTGATATAATTTTATACTTGTATAAATATTTTTGCTTACCTTTGCACACAGAAGAGTAATTTATAAAATAGTACAGATATGAAAGATTTCTTTAAGTATGTGTTCGCCACCGTTGTTGGCATGATAGTTTTCATCCTCGTTTTCGGAATGCTCGGCATCATGAGCATCGTGGGTATGGTGGCTTCGTCAGAGGCTACGACCGATGTTAAGGAGAATTCGGTGCTCGTAATTAACCTGAAGGGAGCCATGCAGGAGCGGGCAGAGGAGAACCCGCTGGGAATGCTGATGGGCGGCGGTACTGAGTCGATGGGACTCGACGAAGTACTGAATTCTATTGCCAAGGCCCGCGACAACGAGGACGTGAAGGGAATATACCTTGAGGCAGGTCTTTTTGCGAGCGACAGCCCCGCATCGTCGCTTGCACTTCGCAAGGCGCTCCTGGACTTCAAGAAGGGTGGCAAGTGGATTGTGGCATACGCCGACCAGTATATGCAGAACACATATTATATATGCAGTGTAGCAGACAAGATTTATATGAATCCGCAGGGAATGGTAGACTGGCACGGACTTTCCGCACAGCCCTACTTCCTTAAGGACCTTATGGCAAAGTTCGGTGTCAGGATGCAGGTAACCAAGGTGGGAGCCTACAAGAGCGCGCCCGAGATGTTTACCGCCGACAAGATGAGCGATGCCAATCGTGAGCAGGTATCGGCATACATCAATGGCATCTGGGAACAGATGGTTGGCGACGTGGCTCAGAGCCGCAAACTCACAGCACAGCAGCTGAATAGTTATGCCGACAGCCTCATCACCTTCGCAGCGCCTAACGACTATATCTCGATGAAGCTCATAGACAAGCTTATCTATACCGACCAGGTGAAGGATGAGGTGAAGAAACTGCTCGGACTCGGCGAGGACGACGATGTTAACACCATTAGCCTGGCAGACATGAAGAATGTTAAGCGCAAACCGAACGACGGCGAACAGATAGCCGTATACTACGCCTATGGTGATATAGTAGACGAGGCTGCATCGGGAATCCCTTCAGCCAATGGACATCAGATTGTAGGCAACACCGTTTGTAAAGACCTCAAGGAACTTGCCGACGACGATGATGTGAAGGCGGTGGTGCTGCGCATTAACAGCGGCGGCGGTTCTGCATACGCCTCAGAGCAGATGTGGCATGCCATAGAGCAGCTCAAGGCAAAGAAGCCGGTAGTAGTGTCGATGGGCGGTATGGCTGCATCGGGCGGTTACTACATGAGCTGTAATGCCAACTG
The DNA here is from genome assembly GCA_017449725.1 of Prevotella sp. Classification (GTDB taxonomy): domain Bacteria; phylum Bacteroidota; class Bacteroidia; order Bacteroidales; family Bacteroidaceae; genus Prevotella. The sequence goes on from JAFTFC010000038.1 coordinate 16,907, forward strand.
GATTGTGGCAGAACCGACGACTCTTACGGGTAGTATCGGTATTTTCGGAATGTTTCCCGACTACAGCAATCTGTTGACCGACAAGCTGGGTGTGAAGTTCGACCTGGTTAAGACCAATGCCCACAGTGACTTCGGTGCACCGTCGCGTCCGTTTAGCGCTGAAGAAATGGCATATCTCGAGACATATATCGATCGCGGATATGAACTGTTCCGCAAGCGTGTTGCCGACGGCAGGAAACTGTCCGTCGAGGCTGTAGAGAAGATTGCTCAGGGACACGTGTGGCTCGGCAAGGATGCGCTGAAGATAAAGTTGGTTGACGAACTCGGCGGACTCAATGAGGCGGTGGCTAAGGCTGCCAAACTGGCAAAGCTTGAAGAGCACTATACCAAGAGCTATCCTGGACAGGCAGACCTTCTGGAAACACTGTTGCAGACGGCTTCGCAGGGCAGCGACAACTACCTCGACAGCCAGTTGCGCCTCATGTTGGGCGACTACTATGAGCCGTTCGTGCTTATACGTAACATCAACCGCCACAGCGCTATTCAGGCACGCATACCTTTCTATATGAATATCCGATAGAGAATGATAAACCGTTGGCTTCTGCCCCTCGCTTGGGTCTATGGTATTGCAGTACGGCTTCGCAACAAGTTGTTCGATGCTGGCGTACTCAGAAGTCAGTCGTTTGACATACCGGTGATAGCCGTAGGAAACATCACCGTTGGCGGCTCGGGTAAGACTCCCCACGTGGAATACCTTCTCAGACTGCTGTCGGGGAGCCGCCGAGTGGCAGTTCTGAGCCGCGGGTATAAGCGCAAGAGCAAGGGCTACCGGCTCGCAGGACTCACAACGACGATGCCGGAAATAGGTGACGAACCATACCAGATGAGCCGTAAGTTCGCTAATGTCTACGTAGCAGTGGATGCTGACCGCTGCAACGGAATACGCAGGCTCACGAGCGATGAGGCTACAAAGGACGTTTCGGTTGTCGTGCTCGACGATGCTTTTCAGCACCGTTATGTAAAGCCCGGGCTCAATATTCTGCTTATCGACAGCCAACGGCCCATAACACGCGATGCACTGTTGCCTGCAGGACGTCTGCGCGAACCGCAGGAGGGGAAGAGTAGGGCAGACTTGGTAGTGGTTACCAAGTGCCCCAAGTCGTTCGGCAATGCCGATTTTGACAGTATTGCTGCCGAACTTGCGCTCGATTCCCGCCAGCAACTGTTCTTTTCTGCCCTCGAGTATGACTCGTTGCAGGCTATATATACCGACAGGAAACTGCCGCTTTCAGAGTTGTCGCCAGAGACTCACATACTTGTGTTTACAGGCATCGCCTCACCCCGGCAGTTGATTTCTGAGTTGAGAGAGCACTCTCAGAATGTCACTACGATGTTATTTCCCGACCATCATCAGTTCTCTGCGTCGGATATAGAACGACTTAACGCCATGTTTGCTTCGCTGCCCGAACCGCGAATAGTCGTTACTACCGAGAAAGACAGTGCCCGGCTCGTGGGAATGGAAGGACTTTCTGACAACGTGCGGCGCAACATCTACCGGCTGCCGATTCGCATACGGTTCCTGCGCGATGGCGAAGAGGCGTTTAACCGCCAGATACAATCATTCATAAATAAGTAACAATTGAAGACATGGAAATATCAAAACTCGGCGAGTTCGGACTCATAGACCGCCTTACCAAGGACCTTAGGAACGTAAACAAGAGCACGCTGTATGGAGTGGGCGACGATTGTGCCGTGCTTTCATATCCCGACACCAACGTGCTCGTAACCACAGACATGCTCATGGAAGGAGTGCACTTCGACCTTACCTACATAGACCTGCGCCACCTTGGCTACAAGTCGGCAATGGTGAATATATCCGACGTGGTGGCAATGAACGGCACTCCGCGTCAGATAACCGTCAGCATAGCCCTGAGCAAGCGCTTCACGGTCGAGGATATGGAGGATTTCTTCGACGGAGTAAGGCTGGCATGCGAGAAGTGCGGAGTCGACATCGTGGGTGGTGACACCACTTCATCGTACACAGGACTTGCTATAAGTATAACCTGTATCGGCGAAGCACATAAAGAGGATATCGTCTATCGCAACGGAGCCCGCGACACAGACCTGATATGCGTCAGCGGCGACCTGGGGGCAGCCTATATGGGTCTGCAACTGCTGGAACGCGAGAAGTCGATATTCTATCAGCAGAAGGACAAAGACTTCACTCCCGACTTCTCTGGCAAGGAGTACCTTCTTCAGCGTCAGTTGCAGCCCGAAGCACGGCTCGACATCATAAAGAAACTTCGCGAGGCAGGTATCCGTCCTACCGCAATGATGGATATTTCCGACGGACTCTCTTCGGAGCTTCAGCATATCTGTCGTCAGTCGGGCGTAGGATGCAGACTCTACGAGAAGAACCTTCCCATCGACTATCAGACGGCTGTTATGGCAGAGGAATTGAACATGAATGTCACTACCTGTGCACTGAACGGAGGTGAGGACTATGAGCTGGTTTTCACCGTCCCAATTGGCGACCATGAGAAGATAGAGAAAATCGACGGCGTTCGCCTCGTAGGACACATAACGCGCAAAGAACTCGGTACGATGCTCGTAAGTCGTGACGGACAGGAATTCGAACTCCTTGCCCAAGGGTGGAATCCACTAAGAAGCGAGAGCAACGCACAATAACTATTCTACTTTGGCTGTAGACTCTGACGGTACTCGCTGGGCGACTGACCAAGGTGCTTGGTGCAGTAACGGCTGAAATAGGATAGCGAGGTGAAATTCATGCGGTCGGCTATCTGGGTGAGCGACAGGCGTTCGTCGTCCAGATAGCTTTTCAGTATGGGTATGGTGTGACGATCTATGTAGGAGGTTACGCTATGACCCGTCACGCGCTTGATGGTGGCTGAGAGATATTTGGGCGACACGTTCAAGCGCTCGGCATAATAGCTCACGTCGCGCTCTGTACTGCTGATGCCTGTCGCAAGCAGTTCCATGAGCTGTTTCACGATATACGCCGTACGGTCGCTGTGGGCAGCAGAGGCGTCGCGCTGGGCGTGGGCCTCGAAGATGTCGTACATCATCGTCAGGCAGAGGCTGCCCATCAGTTCGCGGTAGAACTTCAGTTGGCGCTCGTTCATGCGGTCACGCAAGCGGTGAAAGTCATCCAACAGACGGCTGGCCTGTTTGTCTGTGAGACGGATGACGGGATCCTGGTTCAGCGAGATGCTGCCCCCGATGCTGTAGTTGTTCGACGGCAACAGATTTTGCAGGAACTTGTAGTCGGCGGCTAACCACTCCACCTGCATGTTGTTGTGCGCTGCAAGGTTGCGCACGCGGTCAGGGTAGGGTATCACCACCAGGTCGTTCTTCACGATGTGGTAGCAATGCTCGTTGAACACGAAACTGCCCTCACCTGCCGTACAGAGCACGTGCATACAAGTATGGCTCAGTTCGCGGGCGTTGATGCCGTAGAAGTCGGTGGAATATGTGAAATCTGTCTTCATGGCTGCGAAAATACACATTATTTCTATAATAAGCAAACGATTTAGGCAAAAAGTGAAAATTGTGATGTTTTTTGTGAAATAACAGAATAAAAAAATCTTTGTACCTTTGCAACGTCGAAACTAAACAAACTCAACTATTATGAAAATCAGAAGTATCATTACAGCCGCAGTGGCACTGCTCGTATCAACGGCATGCAGCGGCAACGCAAAACAGGGAACAGAATCATCAACATCTAACGAGACAACAGCTATGAAAGAAGGTAAAGCAATTGTAGTGTTCTTCTCGCATGCGGGAGACAACTACTCAGTAGGCAACATTGAGGTGGGCAACACGAAGATTGTTGCCGACTATATCACGGAGATGACAGGCGCGGAGCAGTTTGAGATTGTGACGCACAAGTACGATGGTATGGCATACGACGACCTCGTAAACCTTGCTACACAGGAGGGACGAAATGGCGAACTACCTGAGTATGAGGGCGACATAGACCTTGCACCTTACGACACAGTGTTTATCGGTGGTCCTATATGGTGGGGCACCTACCCACGAGTTATGGCAACCTTCTTCAATAATCATAAAGGTGACATGAAGGGCAAGACAATCATTCCTTTTACAACTCATGAGGGTTCAGGTTTGGGCAGGAGTGTTGATGACGTTAAGGCTGCCTTCCCCGGTGCTAATGTCACCAAGGTTTTCAGCATATACGGTCACGAGGTGCGCAGCGGCAAGTCGAAGGTTGAGAAGTGGCTGAAGAATATTGAAGATTGAAGATTGAAAATTGAAGATTGAAGATTATGGAGTACATTAAATTATCAAACGGCGTTGAGATGCCGCTGCTGGGCTACGGCGTGTTTTTGGTAAGCCCTGACGAGTGTGAACGATGTGTAACGGATGCGCTGAGCGTTGGCTATCGGCTGATAGACACGGCGCAGGCCTATCAGAACGAGGAAGGCGTTGGCAATGCCTGGCGCAAAAGCGGCATACGGCGCGAAGATCTGTTCCTCGTGACAAAGGTCTGGGTAAGCAATAACGGTGAGGAGCGTGCAGCTAAGAGCCTAGACGAGAGTCTGCGCAAGTTGCAGACCGACTACATCGACCTGTTGCTCATCCATCAGGCCTATGGCGATGTGTTCGGCACGTGGCGGGCCATGGAAAAGGCCTATCGCGACGGCAAGGTGCGTGCCATTGGTGTGTCTAACTTCCAGGCAGCACGGTTCTTCGACTTTGCCCACTATGTGGACG
>JAFTFC010000039.1 GCA_017449725.1 Prevotella sp.
ACGAAATCAACGGCGTGAAGTACTACAAGCCAATGATGATCTTCCCTGCTATCCACTACACAATGGGTGGTGTCTGGGTAGACTACGAGTTGCAGACCTCTATCCCCGGTCTGTTCGCTATCGGTGAGTGCAACTTCTCCGACCACGGTGCTAACCGCCTCGGTGCTTCGGCTCTGATGCAGGGTTTGGCTGACGGTTACTTCGTGCTGCCTTACACTATCCAGAACTACCTTGCCGACCAGGCTATCTGGCCGCGTATCTCTACCGACCTGCCCGAGTTCGCTGAGGCTGAGAAGGGTGTTGAGAAAGAAATCGACCGCCTTATGGGCATTCAGGGTAAGCGCTCTGTCGACTCTATCCATAAGGAACTTGGACATATCATGTGGGAGCACGTTGGTATGGGACGTACTGCCGAAGGTTTGAAGGAGGGTATCAAGAAGATGCGCGAACTGCAGAAGGAGTTCGACACCAACCTTTTCATCCCCGGCACGAAGGAAGGTCTCAACGTAGAGCTCGACAAGGCTATCCACTTGCGCGACTTCTTCACCATGGGTGAGCTCGTTGCTCACGATGCACTCTCTCGTAATGAGTCCTGCGGCGGTCACTTCCGTGAGGAATACCAGACCGAGGAAGGCGAGGCTAAGCGCGACGACGAGAACTTCTTCTACGTAGGTTGCTGGGAGTATCAGGGTGAGGACAAGGATCCCGAGCTCATCAAGGAACCGCTCGAGTACGAGGCAATCAAGGTACAGACACGTAACTATAAAAACTAAGGAATTATGGCAAAGAATATTTCATTTACAATAAAGTTCTGGCGCCAGAACGGCCCCAAGGACGCAGGTCATTTCGACACCCACGAGATGCACGACATACCCGATGATACTTCGTTCCTTGAGATGCTCGACATCCTTAACGAAGAACTCATCAACGAAGGCAAGGAGCCCTTTGTCTTCGACCACGACTGTCGCGAGGGTATCTGAGGTATGTGCTCTCTCTATATCAACGGTACTCCCCACGGCAAGACCGAGCGTGGAGCCACCACCTGTCAGCTCTACATGCGCCGCTTCAACGACGGCGACGTTATCACCGTAGAGCCTTGGCGTTCTGCCGGCTTCCCCGTTATCAAGGACTGTATGGTCGACCGCAACGCCTTCGACAAAATTATCCAGGCAGGCGGTTACACCTCTATCCGCACCGGTCAGGCTCAGGATGCCAATGCCATCCTCATTCCTAAGGAGGATGCCGATGAGGCTATGGACTGCGCTTCATGCATCGGTTGCGGTGCCTGCGTGGCTGCTTGTAAGAACGGTTCTGCCATGCTCTTCGTCAGCTCTAAGGTTAGCCAGCTGGCACTCCTTCCTCAGGGACGTGTCGAGGCTGCCCGCCGCGTGAAGAACATGATTGCCAAGATGGACGAACTCGGTTTCGGTAACTGCACCAACACTCGCGCCTGCGAGGCAGTATGCCCCAAGAACGAGACCATCTCCAACATCGCCCGTCTCAACCGCGAGATGATCAAGGCTAAGTTGGCAGACTAAGTCTTACCTTATTTATAATAAAAAGCGTCGCAGAGAAAATCTGCGGCGCTCTTTTTCCCCTTTTACATTTACTATGGCACAGCACAACGAATTGGGACAATGGGGCGAGGACCTGGCTGCCGAGCACCTGTGCACTAAGGGTTACGTCATTGTGGAGCGCGACTGGCATTCCGGCAGGCGCGACCTCGACATTATTGCCATCGACAGCGATACCCTTGTGTTCGTCGAGGTGAAAACGCGTCGTAACAATATGTTTGCCGACCCAGCCGCTGCCGTCGACTACCGAAAGATTCAGAACTTGCGTCAGGCAGCCAACCACTTCATAAAGTCGCGCGGCATCAACAATCCCGTACGCTTCGACATAGTCACCGTGACAGGCACACCAGACGGCACTCCCGATATAGACCATATCGTGGATGCCTTCTAATGCCTATAACCGTTAAACCTTAAAATCAGTACTACCATGCAGATATTCCGAGCCAATATTATCTTCACCCCCGAGAGCAGCCGTTTCGAAGTCGTTCCACGCGGATACATCGCAGTAAGCGATGAGGGTAAGGTCATAGGCATCTACCGTGATTTCCCCACCGATGAGAACATATTTCGTATCCCCGCACCACCGCACTCCCGCATTCCTGAAATAATAGACCTCGGCGACCGCCTGCTCATTCCCGCCATGAACGATATGCACGTGCACGCCCCGCAGTATCGCAATCAGGGAATAGCTATGGACGAGGAGCTGTTACCGTGGCTTCAGAACTATACCTTCCCAGAGGAACTGAAGTATGCTGACCTGGAGTATGCCCAGCGTATGTATCGCCGTTTCGTGCGGGACCTGTGGCGCTTCGGGACAATGCGCGTTGTCGCCTTTGCCTCCGTTCATCTTGAGAGCACCCGTCTGCTTATCCGCCTGCTCAACGAGGCGGGACTGGCGGGGATGGTGGGTAAGGTGAACATGAACCGCAACTGCCCCGAGGGTTTGCAGGAGACTCCCGACGAGGCGCTACGTGCCTGCGACGTGCTGATGGAAGAGTTTGGCGATAGTCGAGTCAGCCCCATAGTTACTCCGCGCTTCATTCCTTCGTGCACCCCCGAGATGCTTCGTGCCTGCGGTGAGATGGTCAGCAAGTACAACCTGCCAGTGCAGTCCCACCTCTCCGAGAATCTTGGCGAGATAGCGTGGGTTGGCGAACTCGAGCCCGAGAGTCGCCACT
>JAFTFC010000040.1 GCA_017449725.1 Prevotella sp.
CCTACAAAGGTGCCCAACCTGCTGGTGAACGGCGGTAACGGTATCGCGGTGGGTATGGCTACGAACATTCCGACCCACAACCTCGGCGAGGTAATCGACGGATGCTGTGCCTACATCGACAACCCTGACATTGACACCGAGGGACTGATGCAGTATATTCAGGCTCCCGACTTCCCTACAGGCGCTTATATCTACGGTTTGCAGGGAGTTAAGGATGCTTACGAGACGGGTCGTGGACGCATAATGCTGCGTGCTAAGGCGGAGATTGAGAGCGGAGACACCCACGACAAGATTGTCGTTACAGAAATCCCCTACGGCGTTAACAAGGCTCAGCTCATAGAGTATATTGCAGAACTCGTGAAAGAAGGTCGTCTGGAGGGTATTACCAACGCCAACGACGAGTCTGGACGTCAGGGTATGCGTATCGTTATTGATGTGCGCCGCGACGCTAATGCCAACGTCATTCTGAACAAGCTGTTCAAGATGACTGCCCTGCAGAGCTCGTTCTCTGTTAACTGCATCGCACTTGTTAACGGACGTCCGCGTCTGCTCTCACTCAAGGAGTGCGTCAAGTACTTCGTTGAGCACCGTCACGACGTTACCATCCGCCGCACCCAGTTCGACCTGAAGAAGGCGAAGGAGCGTGCACATATCTTGGAAGGACTGATTATCGCCTGCGACAATATCGATGAGGTGGTACACATCATCCGCGCTTCGAAGACTCCCGTTGACGCACAGCGCAACTTGGAGCAGCGCTTCGACCTCGACGAACTTCAGTCGAAGGCTATCGTAGACATGCGTCTGTCGCAGCTGACAGGTCTGCGTATGGACCAGTTGCACGCTGAGTTCGACGAGTTGATGAAGCAGATTGAGTACTTGCAGAACATCCTCGACGATCCCGAACTGTGTAAGAAGGTTATGAAGGACGAGCTGCAGGAAGTTAAGGAGAAGTACGGCGACGCTCGCCGCACACAGATTGTTCCCGACGAGCACGAGTTCAATGCCGAGGACTTCTATCCCAACGACCCCGTTGTGATAACAGTAAGCCACCTGGGTTACATCAAGCGCACACCGCTGAGCGAATTCCGTGAGCAGGCTCGTGGCGGAGTAGGAGCGAAGGGCGCACGTACACGCGACAACGACTTCACCGAGTATATCTACCCGGCAACGATGCACCAGACGATGCTCTTCTTCACCAAGAAAGGACGCTGCTACTGGCTGAAGTGCTACGAGCTGCCTGAGGGAGACCGCAACTCAAAGGGTCGTGCTATCCAGAATATGCTGAATATCGATGCCGACGATGCGGTAAACAACATCTTGAGACTTCGTGGCAAAGGACTTGAGGATGAAGAGTTTATCAATAGTCACTACGTAGTGTTCGCAACGAAGAAGGGTATCATTAAGAAGACCCTGCTCGAGGCTTACTCACGTCCTCGTACTAATGGTGTGATAGCAATCAACATCCTGGAGGACGATGAGGTGGTAGACGTTCGCCTGACTAACGGCAAGAACGAACTCATCATGGCTGACAGAAACGGACGCGCCGTACGCTTCAACGAGAATGCCGTTCGTGCTATGGGACGTGTCGCTACAGGTGTACGTGGTATGCGTATCGATGATAACGATGATGCTGTAGTAGGCATGATTGTTGTCAACAAGCCCGAGGAAGAGACCGTTATGGTAGTCAGCGAAGAGGGCTACGGAAAGCGCTCGCAGGTAGAGGACTACCGCGTTACCAACCGTGGCGGTAAGGGAGTTAAGACCCTGAATATCACAGAGAAGACCGGCAGACTGGTGGCAATAAAGAACGTTACCGACCAGAACGACCTCATGATTATCAACAAGAGCGGCATCACCATTCGCCTCGCAGTTTCCGACTGCCGCGTGATGGGTCGTGCTACCCAGGGTGTCCGTCTCATCAACCTCACTAAGAAGAACGACGTCATCGCCAGCGTCTGCAAGGTGATGGGTTCAGAACTTGAGGCATACGTTGAGCAGAAGAGCCGTGAGGACTATCTCGGCAACACTGAGGCAACAGCGACTCCGGAGGCTCCAGAGACATCAGAGACAAATGAAACAACAGAAGAATAATTTCAAATAAAAACTACTTATTATGAAAAAAATTATCGTAATGGCATTGATGGTACTGGGTACCTCTGCCGCTTTTGCACAGACAGACATCGTAAAGACTGTTAAGAAGGCAAAGACCTATGCTGACGCTGTTCAGGCAGCGCAGGGAATGGAAGCTCTCTCTGAAGATGAGCAGGCTAAGGTTTACGACGTTCTCCTCAAGCTTTCTTCCAAGGAGTTCGAGGCTGACAAGAAAAACTATGACGCAGCACGCGCCTTCCTGGAGTGTGCTACCAACTACGCTCAGAAGAACCCGAAGGGCGCAATGAAGTACTACGTACAGCTTAACGACGCCCGCAACTCACTGCTCGATCCCGGTCAGGAAGGACTTACTGCCCAGGACTACCAGAAGGTTTATGACAACCTGCACTACTACGTTGATGCTGCCAACATCATGTACGAGGGCGACTACAGCAAGGACCAGGGTGTTCCCCAGATAACCTACTTCGTTGCCGTTGCTGCCAGCCAGTTGGGTAAGGACAAGGAGGCTATACGTTATGCTCAGCCGGCTCTGAACGACTCAACATACGGCGGTGCTGCCATGAGCATCAAGCTGGCTGCGCTGAGAAAGGCAGTTAAGAACCACAACGACTCTATCGAGTTCATCAGCGAGGTTAAGGATCTCTACGGAAAGTATCCTGTAGGTGCTGCCAACGACGTTGTGCTCCAGGAGGTTGTAAACTACTATTCTGCTCCCGAGTACAAGGCTGAGCTCAACAAGGTGTTCGACGAGGTTAAGGCTAAGGACCCCAACAACAAGATGCTCTTTGCTCTTATCGGTCAGACAGCCATGAACAACCGCGAGTACGACGCTGCTATTGAGAACTTCGGCAAGGCTATCGAGCTCGATCCTACATTCACTGCCGTACGCTACAACCTGGCTCTCTGCCTGAACCAGAAGGCAATGGAAGTTATCCAGTCTACTCCCAACGGCAAGCCAAACGACGAGGCTAAGGCACTGCTCAACCAGTCTGTAGAGCATGCCCTGAAGGTTAAGGCTGAGGATCCCGAGCGCAAGGTTGCCAACTGGGCATACACCCTCTATCAGGCTTACTACATGCTTGAGGACGAGGCAAATGCCAAGGTTTATGAGGACCTGATGAACAACTAATCAGTTAACGCAGAAAAAACAAATAATGAAGCGAATAATAACTATAGCGCTTCTACTTCTTACGATTGCTCCGTGCTTGAACGCTCAGAAAAAAGAGTTGTCTCAAGCACGGACAATAATAAAAAGCGGTAAAGACATAGACAAAGCCATCACAATGATGGATAAACTCCTGAGTGAGCCGAAATACTCAGGAAACGTCCAGATTTGGCTTACTCGCGCCGAGGCTTACAGGGCTCTCTACGAGCAGGGCAACGAACGTCTGTATCTCAATCAGAAACAAGATACGGCAGAACTCTTCCTCAATGCCCGCAAGATGTTCATAGCATACGAACAACTCGACTCCGTCGATGCTTTGCCCGACAAGAAAGGAAAGAGCCAACCGAAGTATCGGCGCAAACACGCCGAATACCTCAAAGACTATAGGACAAACCTGTTCTATGGCGGAAACTACTTCCTGAGAATTGGCAGACCAGAGGATGCCTACAGCATGATGGAGACTTTTCTCGGCACCACAACGTCACCGCTCTTCAGCAGTCAGTCGATAGGCGACGACAAGAATCTGCCTACGGCAGCCTATGTCACCGTAGTGGCTGGTTATCAGATGAAGAAACCCGCAATGACCCTGGCTTACTCCGACAAGGCTTTGCTCGACTCGCTGCGGCTCGACAATACTCTGGTATATATCTCAGAGACCTACCGCGAACTCGGCGATCAGGGCAACTACATCCTTTCGCTGTGGAAAGGTTTCCATAACAAGCCAACATCGGAATACTTCTTCTCACGTCTCTTTGACTACTACAACAACAAGCACGAGGAAGACTCGGCAATGATGGTTGTCGACGAAGCTCTTAGGAGCAACGAGAGATACATGATAGCCCTCAAAGCCAAGAGCGACCTGCTGCTAAACCGGGGTGACAACGACAAATGTATCTCGCTGTCAAAGGACATCATCTCCCGCGACTCCACCGTCACCAATGCCTATTACAACATAGGTGCCGCATATATCAATAAAGCCATGAAACGGAAAGAGGGCAGGGTAGACGCCGCCGCCCGCAAGAAGATTCGCGGTTATTACAAAAATGCCCTGCGGTATATGGAGGATTACCGCAAGCTGGAACCCGACAACATCCAGATGTGGGGACCCGCCCTCTACGACATCTACCTTGAGCTCAACATGGGCAGCAAGTTCGAAGAGATGGAGCGCCTGCTGCGCAGAAACGCTTCATTATAAATATCGCAGATTTCCCCACAGGATTTCCAGTAGACTCGCGCACACAAATAAACGAACTTGAAGGGTGTTAGGGTGTCAAACCCTTTCGCACAGGGCGTTTCGGGCGCACACCCCAGGGTGTAAGGGTGTGGTAAGGGTGTACATTAATTCATAATTCATAATGCATAATTCATAATTAAAGGTGTACACCCTCGCAACACCCTTGCACCCTAGGGTGTGCAGCTCTAAGCCCGATAAACAGAGGGCTACAACACCCTAACACCC
>JAFTFC010000041.1 GCA_017449725.1 Prevotella sp.
GTTAAAAAGCGAAGACGGCACGCACACACCGACCCGTGGAGGACTTAGGGTAGTCGCCGATGAGGTCGAGGTTACCGCTGGTGGCGAAGAGCAGAATGAACGCATTGGAGGCAACACGCTCGGTAGAAGACCAGTAGTACTTACCTTTTTTGTTGGCATCCCATGCATCCCACTTGCTGGTATCGCTAATCTTGCTTGTGAACCATGAATTCATGGCAGTACCAATAGTTTTAGCCATATCACCTGACCAATAAATTGTTTGACGATCAGAAGCACTTGGATAAAACGTTGCTGACGCAGCGGTAAGTGCTGAACTATTTGCAAAATAAGTACACCACAGATATTGCTGACCGATAGAAGGCAGATACCACTCAGAGGTGTAGGCAGGACGTGTAACACCATAGTTCTTTGCCAGATAGATGGCACGGAGGTCACTTGCTGTGGGCTCGGCACCGAGCTTGCTAATAGCGGTACGCTGGTGGGTAAGACCATCAAGGTCACCTGATAATTCTGTTAACCATGATGCAACTGTTGTTGCAGAAGCAGCATTTTGCGGATGTAAAATGTCTGTTGCTTGATTTGACTCGTATGTACCTAAAGCCCATTTACCTTTACTTATTTTCTCATCATCGCCATTTGTTGGGTCTGAATATCTTACAGAATAATTTCCATCTGTATGAATATCGTAGAGAGCAATAGCATATCCGTGCTTGTAGCCGAGCTTCTTGTCATTAGCAGAGGTAGATGTGCTGAAGACAATAGCGGCAGGAGTCTTAGTGTTATCATATGTTGCGCTCCATGTACCGTCGGTATAGATAATGCTTCCGGCAGTGATGTTCTTGTAAGGACTGGGAACAGAGGTGAGCGATGCTGAACCAGTAGAATACTTGAACACGCGCATCTTACCGGCAGCGATAGAACCCTCGGCGGTATTGGTGTACCAGCCGCCCTGCTCCTCACCGTCGAGCACGTCGAGGATTACACCCTGGTAGCCGATGGTGGTTGAAGGCTTGGTGATACGGCGGTATTTACCGTCAGCGATGTTGTAGAAGCCATAGTCGTCGATGTTGTACTTGTAGAGAGGAGCATCGGTATCCTCGAATGTTTCCTCACTTACCTGCTGGTCGAACCACAACTCGTGCATTGCCATCTCGTGATTCATAACAAGATTGATGCTTGTTGCGCCAGCGTCGGGAACAGCGGCTGCAACCATGAGGTCCTGAGCGGTGTAGAGCGCCTTGGTGCTCTGGTCAGCGGCAGGCGTCCAGTTCGCGATCTTGTCTGCATAGAAGCCTTCGGCTCCGTTCTTAAGAGCTGTTGCTTCAGAAGAGACTGTCAGAGCGGCAACGTCAGAAGCGTCGACTGTAGGTGCGGTGGCGCTGTAAGGATAGTAGGCTACGAAAACCGTACCGGGAGCAGCAACGATGGTTGCCTTGCCAGAATCGTCAACCCAGTTGGTACCGTTGAAGGTGTACTTGAGGTTGCTCTTTACAACAGTTCCTGAGAGAACAGTATAAAGTCCGATCTGGTCGCCAGACTCAAAAGTGGTGGTGTTCGCTTCAGCATCGTCGGCAGCACGGCTGCCGCCCTCTACGTTAGCAAATAGCTGGTCGCTAATGTTGAGCGTAACGCCGTCAACATCAGCACTTGCCGGTGACTTCTCGTTGTTACCGGTAGTGATGTCTTCCTGTGAGCAGGCAGCAAAGGCAGCCGCAAGGAAAATCATTCCAAAAATGTTTTTTGTCTTCATAATTAATGTACTGTTATAGTTTAAAAAAATTATTGTTTACTGTTTTATGCCTTTATTTATGGTGTGGTATTCTGGATTCCTCCATACGTATCCCCACTCCATGTGCCCACGGACGTAGAGCCTTGGTGTGCACGGGTCTCGTCGGTTTCGCTGACAGACTCGCTGCTCCAGGCGCTCGACGGTGTCTCGCCCTTGTGGGCAGTGCTTTCGGTCATGTCGCTACTGTCAGCAGTCGACCAGCTGGTCGACGTAGGATGAGTGACTGTGGAGATGGATTCGTTGTTGATACTTCCGTCGACAGCCTGTTCCCACTGCTCGAGCGTGGGCTGCGACGTGTATGCCTCGAGACCTCCAAAGTAGCCGTCGGCTTCGCGGTTCCACGCTTCGGCACCCATGTTTGTCGGGAACATCTTAGCGCTAACCTCGCCGATGGTTCCGTCGGTAGATTCGCTTGTCCAAGCAGCAATCACTGTCTCTGCAGTGAGCGACTGGGCACCGTCGATAGTACCATAGTCAACAACAGACGTCCAGTCGGTAACGGTACCGTAGAGAGGAATAAAGAGAGAGTTGAGGATAGTGCCGTTAGTCTCACTGTCCCAGTCGGTTACCTCTACGACGTCAAGACGCAACTCTATGTCGGAGAAGCTGACACGATAGACATACTGATTGCCGGCTGAGAGGATAACCCTCTTGCCGGGAGTATAACTGAATACGGTCTGTGTCATGCCGTCGAGAGAGTTAATGGAGAACTGCAGAAGCGGGGCATCGGTGCCACGGACGGACTGCGGAATGACCAAAGCATCGTGGTCGGCAAGAAGACCGCTCGCCGGTGTGCCGACAGAATGGCTCGTGACAGAGAAAGTAGCAGCCTCGTTGGTGAGTGTCCACGCGCCTTCGGCAGAAAGCGTTCCCTCATTCGCGATGTTCACTACTCGGGTGTTGTTGAGCTGCGCGGGAAGCACCACTCCGCCAAGGGTATTAGCAAAGGTAGTCCGCACGCGTGCCGTCATGTGCTGGAAGTTAAGCGTGGTGACAGCGTCGGCGGCAGTGTTGATGGCTGTTGCCTGTGCTAGCAGCACGTCGCTCTGCTGGAAGTTGGCAAGCGTCGACTGGTCGGCAGCAGCGCTCCAACGTGTAGGCAGCGTAGCACCGTAGGTTCCGCCATAGCTCCAGCCTCGCAGCGAGCCCGCAACAGTGAGGTCTACCACGGAGGAGATGCTCACCGGAGTGAGCGTCCCAGTGGCAGGATCGACGACGCGATAGGCGAACACCTCGGCGGCGTCGGTGCGCTGAAGTGCCACCTGGTCGTTCTCCTCCCACGAAGACTCCAAAGCCGTGGCACGGCTGCCGCCACTGCCAATGGATGCCCGGAGGCGCGACTCACCACATGACGAATAGTCATCATCGATAGCGCTGCACCCCGGCAACGCCATACACAGGGGCACTGCCAAAGCCATGCTAAGGATAATGTTTTTGTGGTTTTTCTTCATAATTAGAATAATATTTAAAAATGTTTTTAATTTTCAATCTTCAATATTTCAATCTTCAATGTTTTAAATCATTCTCGTTCAAACTCCGCAGTCTCTTCCTCAACCGTTACCCACTCCTTGACGTTGCCAACGGAACCACTAAGGTCAGAAAGGCTTTCTGAAGTTAGCGTACGAGTGAGGGTATAATATTTACCACTCTCATAAACACGGTCGTTCTTCATTAAGAAGGACATGCTAACATTACCAGGCCACTCTATACGAAGGATCTCTTCGTTCTCATAGACAGTTTGTGGTGGAAACACCACGCTACCTTTGAGAGTGTAAGTGTCGCCATCCTTAACTATCTTAAAAGCTTTTATAGGATTCTCCACACCTGATGCTTCAGACAATGTGCCATCTTCGAGATTTACAGTGGCTGTTGGCTTAATACCCATAAAGGAAACAACGCCTCCAGTGTAATCATTCGGATCTATACCATCTTCAAAAGACAGATTTATATGAACAATACTATAAAGGTGCCTAAACGGGATACCAGTACTTGCACTACCAACACCTGATACCTTTGCCCAAAGAAGATCACTGGCAATATAGTTGTCAAGTGAGCTCTGGTCGGTCTTTACGGTAAACGCATAAGAACCCTTGTCAAGGAAAGACGAATTAAAGGGTGCATAAGCGTAATAGGTAAGCTTTCTGTTAAATGGTTTTGTAGGATTGGTCGTGCTACTTCTGCTTTCGTCAAGAGTAAGTGCTCCTGCTTCACCAACATTGTAGCATAAGTTGTCATAACGCAAGAAGTCTGCAGTTTCATCGTCTATCTTTTCATTATACATAGTTATTCCAACATCGCTACCTACATGTAATGAATAGAACTGAATATTCTGCTCTGCAGCACGCGAACCACCCACCTCGCTGGTAAGGTGCTTCAGGCTGATGCCTTCGTCGTCAACGGCAACACCGGGCTGATTGTCTGCGGCTGGTTCGCCAAAATAGTCGCTGTTGCTACAGCTGACTATCGTGGCGCCCAACACGCTAACTAATAAAACTACAAAAAAACTATTACTCTTCTTCTTCATCATTCCACAAATTATATGAATGGTTTGAATAATCATTTTCTTCAATAAGTTCAAAGCCCTTGGCATCACCACCACCTGGTGTTGGGGTTACCACCGAGACGTTATCCATCACCGCACCGCCTTCCAAACGATGCACCGCAATGGA
>JAFTFC010000042.1 GCA_017449725.1 Prevotella sp.
AACGCAACGCAACGGCATAACTGCGCCCTTTTTTCGGATAAAAATACATATATTCGTGATGGATGACCGTCGGGCCAGATGGGAGAATTGGCTGCGTCAGCAGGCAAAAGAACCCCTGTCTGGTTCGACGGTTTTTTGCGTACAGGCATAAAGAGGAATGATTTATGCCTGTACGTGCGATAAAAAATAATCAGAATGGAGGAATGATACATGAAACAGAAAAAAAGAACAGGAAGGAGATTGCTGAGCTTTCTGCTCACGCTGGCGATGGTACTGGGGCTGCTGCCGGGGATGAGTATGACGGTGTATGCGGGTTCAGAGGTTTCCTATCAGGAAGGCTCTTGGAGCAACAATTCCGTTGCTTACGCAACAAAGACAGCCACAAATCCGACAACGCTTACAAGTGACACTACGGCATGGGAAGACGGGAATTGGTATGTTGTACCTGCAAATGGAGTTACAATCTCAGAACGGATTTCAGTCATGGGTACAGTAAACCTAATCCTTACGGACGGCAACACACTTACCGCATCAAAGGGCATTACGGTGGCCGGCAACAATACTTTGAACATCTACGCTCAGAGCGAGGGTGATACCGCAGGTTCCCTGCTCATTAACAGTGTTGACAATTACTACGCGGGCATCGGCGGAGAATACGAAAATAAAAATGCTGGCACGGTGAACATTCACGGGGGAAAAATTACCACTAAGGGTGGTGGAGATGGTGCAGGCATTGGCGGTTTTTGGGCTGGCAATGGCGGCAATATTACTATTTATGGAGGCACCGTTGATGCCGAAGGAGGCAAATATGCTGCGGGCATCGGCGGCGGTCAACCGGGCGAAACCGGTGGAAACGGCGGAACAGTAACCATTTATGGAGGCACGGTCACCGCCAAAGGTAGCACTGATGGAGGTGCGGGCATCGGTGGAGGTGCTACCGGAGGAAATGGTGGCACAGTGATCATCAACGGCGGCACGGTCATTGCTACAGGCGGCCCAGCCAATAATTATGGCTGCGGTAGTATGGGCATTGGTGGCGTTTGCGGAAAGGAAAGAAAACAGGAAAACCTTGATCCAGATCATCCTGAAAGTGATTATACTATTACACCTCCTGAAAACGGCTCACTGACCGTTAATAACGGTCTCAAGGTCTATGGCGGGAACAGCGCCGATCCTACGACGGAGATTACGGAGCAGTTGAGTAATATTTACGCTGATAGTTATAATGAAACTACGGTATATCAGTACATGATTGTGTCCGCACCGCCCCACACGCACAGCCTTGCAAATTATGAACTGACAAAGGTAAATGCGGACAATGATACAATCACGGCGACATGTGGGACGAGTGACTGCCCGCTTGATAATAGCAAGGCAACTATGACCATTATTCCCAAAAGCGACGGTACGGCGACCATTACGGGTGACTATGCCGCTTTCGGCGTAACCGATTCGAATATCATAACGGGCGAATCTGGCGGATTCAAAACGGCGAGTATCACAGTGAATGGCTTAACCGCATCAATCTCTTACGGCGTCAACTGCATCACATACGCAGACAACCTTGAAAACGGTACCATCAGCGGAGATACTGCCGCAACCGTTGGTGCAACGATTACGCCGACAATTACCCCTGCTACGGGCTACGAACTAAAGACACTGACCGTGACACCAGCACAGGGCAGCGGCGTCGAATCCGTAACGGTGACAGGCGGCACCTTCGTGATGCCTCAAGCCAACGTCACCGTTAGCGCGGAGTTCCAGAAGATTCCTTACACCATTTCATTCGCTGCCATGTCGAATGGAGCCGTTACGGCAAGCAAGAACGGACAACCGGTGTCTGAAACAAATCCTGCGAACTATGGCGATACCATCACGCTGACCGCTACCCCCGATTCCGGCTTTGCGCTCAGCTCTCTCTCGGTCAAGGACAGTAGGAATACCATGATGGCGCTTTCCGGTAATGGCGATACCCGTACCTTCACCATGCCCGCAGCCAACGTCACCGTGTCTGCGACGTTTGAGGGTGCTCCCTACAACCTCACAATCTCTAACGAGATCACCGGGGGAACGGTAACAGCAAGCAGTGACGGATTAACAGACAATGGGACTAAGGCGAAAGCCGGAAGCGAGGTCACGCTGACCGTGACTCCCGACACGGGCTTTGACTTTGACAGCCTTACTGTCACGAAAACGGCGGACAGCTCTGCGGTGTCTGTCACAAAAGAGTCCGATACCATCTACAAGTTTACCATGCCTCAGGAGGCCGTCAGCGTTTCCGCGACCTTTGTTGGAAAACCTGTCACCGCTTCGCTCAATGTGACAGGCAATGACGGAACAGCCTGCACGGCTGCGATACTGGACGAAAGCTACAATGAAACCGACTCGGTGGTCAAGAAGGCGGGCGAGAAGTTCATCCTGCTTGTCAACAGGGATGAAGAATACGACTTTAATGTTAAGTACGGTACGGACAACGCTGTAAGCATAGCAGAATTTACTAAGAACGAATACAAGGAATACCTTGAATACGCAAATAAAAACAATATTTCCTTATCTGCAAACACGGTTTTGGCTTGGGTAACAATGCCTGGTGTGGTGGAAAACAGCGTGACCTTGACGGTCAACTTTTCAAAGCTGAAAACCTATACCATCCTGTATCAGCCCGCTGATGGAACAAATCCTGACATGGTAGCGTGTAAGATTGTCAGAAGTGTAAATAGTACGGACGAAACCAGCTATATGGCCTTGCAGCGTGGCGCGACCATGGGTGATGGTACATCGGTATGGTCTATGAAGATGACGGCGGCTTTTGCCCCGAAAAATATTGCATTTTACGCAGCGGATAATTCTGCAAGTGGAGAACAAACTCTTGCATCTGTTTTCCAAAATATAACTATGAACGACGGTGCTGTTAGCCAAAACACCAATAATTGGAAAGATATTACGGGGGGCGGCAAGTATCTTATCATCGGCGGCGAAGCCAAGGTTGTCACTGCAGCGTTTATTGCAGACGCAAAAGCCATGACGACTTATAAAGATAATACAGCGGATGCACCAGAAGCTACCAGTGGCACGACCACCTATCAGCTTGCGGTATGCGGCACCGATGAACAGGGGAATGTGACCTCTTTTGGCACGGTTAAAGCTCCTGCGGCTCCTACCACTGCTCCCGAAGGAAAAGAGTTCGCTGGATGGAGAGGTTTCGAGTATGGAACTGTAAGCTCAAAGGCGACTGAGAAAATATACAGCGCCGGAGCTACGATTAACGTCCGCGAAAACGCCACCTTCACTGCTGTCTGGAAACCCGCCAAACTGAAAGTCAATCTGGATCTGGGCGGTGGAACAGGAAACAGCAGCGTTGATCCTGTGACCTACGGCGCGAAACTGCCGAAGCTGGAGGATCCAACAAGGAGCGGTTTTGCCTTTGACGGCTGGACGGTCAGCGAGGCTGTCACGGAGAACGGCGTTGCCTTTGCCAAAGGCTCCACCTTTGATCTGGACACGCCGATCACGGCCAATCTGAACCTGACGGCACAGTGGAAGCACGTCCATTCCTACACTTGCTATCAGATCAGCGACTTTGGCGACCGGCTGGCAAAATATCAGAAATACGAAACTGCCCTTCATATTGCGGTCTGCGGCTGCGGCGATCTTGACCTGATGGCGCACGAATTTGACAGCAAAGGCAAGTGCGCCTGCGGCTATCAGAAGCCGGGGGCGGCCACGGTCACGCTGAATATATCCTACGGCCAGTGGTTAAATAACGCCTATACAGAAAAAATGCAGGGAGTGCCGGAAACCACAAAGCAAGGGCAGGAGGTTTCTATTTCTGCACCGCCTACATGGGGTAATTTGGAGTTCTCCAAATGGCAGTACAACGCGGGTGACGATCAATGGGTTGATTTGACAGCATATAATTATGCGTCCTTCATCATTCCGGCAAATATGCAGGTACGGGCACTTTACATCAACCCGGTAACGGTGCCGCAGGTGGATCTGAGTGCCAGAAAATGCGATGACCAAACCGAAGTCAATGGTCAGACCTATACAATGGACAACATCCTGTTCCATCTGAATTACAAGCTCCCGGACGGCTATACCTTTGAGGATGCGGGCATCAGGCTCGGCGATAATAATGGTATCTCCTATTACTTTATACAGCAGGTAAGATATTCGTATGATAATGAGACTAAGGGAATTTTATCTGGTATAACTGTAGGTTTAGTTGCATTAGACTATTTGACGGGCAATTTAACTTCTTATGACGTAGGTACGGGGATGTTTGCAGAGGAATATTCGGTTAACTACTTAGAAACCGAGGATAACGTGCTTGACAAGGAGTTGGATGCAGCGACTTTAGCTAAATATATGTATGAAAGTAAGCCGGTCAATGTGGAGAAATATGACCCGATCTACTGGGAAGCCAAAGCCGTCACCAAAGGCATGAGCGGCTCGATGGAAACGATTCCGCCGCTCCGGTTCGCACAAAAATATGGCGGTAGAAACTACATTTACGGCATCGGCTATCTGCGGTACAAGGATAAAGATGGGAAAACTCACACGATTTACACCGAGGCCCTTCCTACAGCCGTGAAGGATATGCCAAAATACACCGTCACGGCTACCCCGGACGGAAAGACGAACACGAAGCAGAACTGAGGGAGGTAGAACATGAAGAAAATAATAAGACGCTTTGCGCCCCGGACGATTCCGGCAGTCCTGCTTGTCCTGTTCGCAGTGGCAGCAGTCACGGCCTGGGCGGCAGAGAACAATAACAGTAATACAAAAAATGAAATTGATTTGCAATTTTCCACCAAAATTCAGCTTACGACCTATGTGGACGGGGCATGGTCCGATGCACTTTCCGATGATTATGGATTCGGAGATACAGCGACTCTTACAGCCCCGGCAAAAAGCGGGAGTAAGAACTTTTCCCATTGGGAGGCAGGTGGTTCTGTCATCAGTTACAGCAATCCGCTGAAACTGACCATGAACGCCCACACCACGCTTTATGCGGTATATGCAGATGCCGCAGAGACGGCAAAACCGGTTTCCGGCTTTACATCCATTACCCGGACAAATGAGGGAAGTAAGATTTCCTTCCAGGCGATTGCCGGAGGCGGTACAGTAGATGGCGCAGGGATTGTGTATAGCACGTCAGCATCTGGTGAGACATTAAAAATCGGTGGTTCAGGTGTAACGGATGTGGCGGCTGTTAAGAGTGCTGATTTAGGAAGTACACTTCCGGATAGTGTTCTGGACAACAACTACTGCTGGATGCTCCAGATTACTCCGGATAGCGAAAGTACCGTTTATCATGCACGCACCTATGTTACCATTGGTGGGACAACGACTTACGGTGATGTAAAGGATGTTAAGCTGTCTGATCTGGAAAGCGGTATTTCGCTGGTTGCTGATCCGGACGGAATGCATCCGGATGGCGAAAAGGACAGTAAGGATATAAAGAGCTTATTGGCAGATGTGAAGATGTATACCGTGAGCTTTGATGCCAACGGCGGAACCGGTACGATGGCACCGCAGGGTGTCCAGGGCGGAGAGGCAACAGAACTGAACACGAACACCTTTACCCGTGAGGGCTATACCTTCAGTGGCTGGAGTACCACACCGACAGGCAGC
>JAFTFC010000043.1 GCA_017449725.1 Prevotella sp.
CAGTCTAAGAGATCATGAATATCAAGGACGGACAGTAGAAAACTGGTAAGATTATGACGCAATACCTACTTGATACAGATATCTGCATTGAAATTCTCAAGCACAATGATCGTGTGCTTGACAAGGTCGAAAACATAGGCGCTGAGAATTGTTTCGTGACAGACATTACTGTTGCCGAATTATTTTTTGGTGCCGCCAAGTCGGGTCGTTTAGATCATTTTGATGACGTAGAAAAGATTCTCCAATCATTTGATCTCAAACCGTTGCTACCATCGCTTCGCCTCTATGGAGAGAACAAGGCCCTACTCGAAAGTCAAGGAAGAATGATAGGCGAGTTCGACTTGTTGATTGGTTCTTGTGCTGTTTATCATGACCTAATTATGGTGACATCAAATCTTAAGCATTTTGATCATATTCCTCACATCCAACTTGAGGATTGGGCTCAGAAATCGAAATATAATAAATGAAGGAGAAAAACGTACAAAACGCTTAAGAACAAATGCTTATGAAATCTAATAAGAAAAGTATTATTACACTTGCTGTCAGCGGTTTATTAGCTGTGGCAATGATGGGTTGCGGAAATGCAGCAAGTAATCAACCAGAGGAGAAGTCGGAGAAGAGTGTGACTGAAGTGCCTGCCGACAGTATCATAAAACTGTTGGAGGCGGACAAAACACTCGATGTGTCGCTGATGAAGGCTCTCGCAGATCGTGCTTCGCAGCGCGAGTTTGCCGACAAACCACTATCGCTCGAAGATCTCTCATCGCTGTTGTGGGCAGCCAACGGCGTCAACCGCGAGGACGGCAAACGCACAGCTCCCTCGGCAGTAAATGCTCAGGATATCGACATTTACGTATGCCTCGCCAGCGGAGCATATCTATATGAAGCTAAAGAGAATCAACTGAGGCGCATCACTTCGGAAGACCTTCGTACCGCTGTAAGCGGACAGCAGGAGATGGCGGCTCCCGTTTTCCTGGTGATGGTTGGCGACCTGTCGAGATATCCTGAGAGACTTGCCGACAAGAAAGACGTAGTAGCATCGTTCGCAGCAATGGACGCCGGATATGTGTCGCAGAACATCGGTCTATATTGCGCTGCTGCCAAACTCGCCACCGTTCCCCGTGCTACAATGGACAAGGAAACTCTGGCAAAGGCTCTTAACCTGACCGACAGTCAGGTGCTGCTGCTAAACAATCCTGTGGGGTATATGAAATAAAAATCGCGAATACGAGTCGCTAAATCATTTCGTGGTGAGCGAACTGAATGCTACAAGGCGGTCGGTGCGCTCACCCGTTCCTTTATAATATACAAGTGCCTGGTAGGAGTTGCGGGTCTGGTAGAAATTGCCCTCGGTAGGCATCAAGCGGATGGAGCCGCTGCTGTCTATCCAGAGATACTGATAACTATAGTATCCCTGCTTCTGGTATACGGCGGCACGGTAGGACTTAGACTGCTCGTCGTACTCCATCTTGTATTGAGGAAGGAAGAGATCGTTGGTCCACATACCATTAAGGTAAACTTCACCGTCTACTGCCTTAGGGCACTTCAACTGATAGAATACCCAAACGTATTCGCAGGTATTGTCAATCTCGATGTTGTCGCTGTTGCGGATGAAGAATCCGCCATTAGATGCTTCGTCGGTAAGGTAGTTGGGGCGCGGCTCATCAACGAAAGGATACACCTCATAGTTCTCTCCGTTCCAGTTGATGCGTTCAATACCCATAGTGGGGTGGGTGACGTCAAGTATCTCGTACTTACGATATGTATTTCCGGCATCAAAGATGAAATCCCGGCAATGAATCCACTGCAGTCCGTCGTTCATTACGTACTGCGGCTTGGCATTTTGCCGTGCAATGTCCCAGCGATTGTTCTGCATTAGCACCGTTGTAAGCTGGTCTTCTACGTTAGTCACTCTGATGCCATTATAATTCAGTTGGAGGTCAACCTGCTGATGTGAGTTATTGATATCGATGTCCGTTACAGAAGTGACAGACATTCCTATGCCCATCGCTTCCTCGCTTATCATGAAACATGCTGTGAGAATGTCCTCACCAGTATTGTCATCATAGACCGTAAGCTTGTAATTGCCGCTAATCTTGGGACGACATTGGGCATTAGGCAAAGTAAGCGAATAGTGGGTATAGAGCTGAGTGGTGTTAATGCTTTCAACGGCGTCCTCTATAAGATTCCCTTCACGGAAGCCATCGACATAATCGCTTGCAAAAAGTTCTTCGGAGGGTGTCCAGTCGGCTTCACAATGCTCCAGCCGATAGGCGTAGCGCGAATATTCATGAGTAAGGTCGTCGAAGTCGATGTGGAGCCTGTCTGACGAATGCAACTTCATGACTGGCAGCGACTGCCAATTGTCATTTACCACAACCTGGAGTGTGGCAATCCGTGGTGACAGTATCTCGTGGCGCTGTGCCCATGAAGTAGAGACAGCGACAAGTGTTGTAATTATGAAAAGACAGACCTTGCGCATTGTTTGAAAATGATTGTAGGGAACGATGCCCACGACACTATTCCCTACAAAGATATTATAATACGAATTATTTACGGTTGATAGACTTCGTCTCCTTGATGTTCTGTCCGAAGAGGTTTACATCAGAAGTGCTCTTAAGTCCCTTGAGCCAACTGTCCTTATCCATCTGGTAGGTCTCGTTTGAGTTAACCTCGAGTTTAGCCATTCCGGCTGCTTCGAGCTGACCGTAGTTCTGCTTAATCATGCTTACCTGATCCTCGGGAAGACCTGCCTGCTCTATCTGCTTGAAGAACATAGACTTGACGTCATCCTTGTTCATGTTGGAAACGCCCTTGACAGTTACGTTCTGGGTGCCGAAGATATTAGCTATGGTATAGGTCTGCTTCAGACGAATGCCGTTCTCTTCTTTCTCGTCCTCGTAGCCATTGCTGATGGTCTTGCCGTAGAGGTCGAAGACTCCGTCGGTTACAGAGTTGAGAATTTCCTCTTCAGAAAGTTTGCTCTTCATCTGTTGTACCAAGGTCTCCTTTGACATCATCTCAGACATCTGGGGAGCCATTTTCAGGATGTTGTCAACAAACTCATTGATGATAGTATTAACTTTCTCTTCAACCTTATCGCGGTTGGCAATACCTTTAGGGGCACCATTCTCATCAAGTTCTACGATAATGGGGAAGTCCTTCAGTTTAGCTGTGAGCTGGCTAACTTCGTCCATTGCCTCAGAAGCCTGATCCATACCCTCATTGCTGAAATCGAATACTTTAATAAGACATTCCACAGAAGCAGACTTATCGTTTGCATCAAGGATAGTGTACTGGATTTCAGAATTGATTTTCGTTGTAAGGCTCTGTCCCTGACCACCGATAACATTTTCCTGAGTTGTTACGTAAGTCATCGTATCACCCTTCTTGAAGTTTCCCTTGATAAGGGTCTGTGCATTGGCAGACAACATGATGCCAGCCATAGCAATTGTAAAAAGTAATTTCTTCATTGTATTGTGGATTTAGTATGATCTTGCTATAATAACACGGCACTTGGACGGCTTACCCGAAACCATATCAACGCCCGGTGTCTGCTCTACGTCGAAGGGAACGCAACGGATGGTTGCCTGTGTCTCTTCCTTGATACGGGCTTCGGTCTCCTCGGTGCCATCCCAGTGGCAGAGGAAGAAACCGCCGTCCTTGATGCGCTCCTTGAACTCTTCGTAGTTGTCGCACTCATAGATATGTGCATCTCTGTATGCCTTTGCCTTCTCAAAGATGTTCTTCTGGATATCCTCGAGCAAAGTCTCAACATAGGCGGCAATACCTGCAATGTCGCGGGTTTCTTTCTCGAGCGTATCGCGTCGCATCACCTCGATAGTACCGTTCTCCAGGTCGCGTGCACCCAGTACAAGTCTTACGGGAACACCCTTGAGTTCGTAGTCGGCAAACTTGAAGCCAGGACGTTTGTTCTCAGAATTGTCATACTTTACGCTGATGCCCTTGGCACGCAGTTCATCGATGATTGGCTGCACGGCAGCATTCACCTGCTCCTGCTGTTCGGGCTTGTTTGCTATAGGAATAATAACTACCTGGATAGGAGCAACACGCGGAGGCAGGACAAGTCCGTTGTCATCGCTGTGGGTCATGATAAGTGCACCGATGAGTCGGGTGGAAACTCCCCAAGAAGCAGCCCAGACATATTCGGGCTTATTCTCCTTATTTAAATAGGTAACGTCGAATGCCTTTGCGAAGTTCTGTCCGAGGAAGTGGCTCGTTCCACTCTGGAGTGCCTTGCCGTCCTGCATCATTGCCTCAATAGTATAGGTATCAAGGGCGCCGGCGAAGCGCTCGGTTTCTGACTTAACACCCTGAACGACAGGAATAGAGAGCCAGTCTTCAGCAAACTTGGCATAAACCTTAACCATCTTCTGTGCATCAGCTTCAGCCTCTTCACGGGTTGCGTGGGCTGTATGTCCCTCTTGCCAAAGGAACTCTGATGTACGCAGGAAGGGACGGGTACGCATTTCCCAGCGCATGACATTACACCACTGGTTGCATTTCAGAGGCAGGTCGCGCCACGAGTGTATCCAGTTCTTATATGTGTTCCAGATAATTGTTTCGGATGTAGGACGGATAATCAGTTCCTCCTCGAGCTTGGCAGCGGGGTCAACTACAACACCGCCGTCAGCTGCCTTAAGGCGATAATGAGTAACTACGGCTGCTTCCTTGGCAAAACCTTCTACATGCTCAGCCTCGCGACTCAAGAATGATTTTGGTATCAGCAGAGGGAAGTAGGCGTTCTGCACGCCAACATCCTTAAACATCTTGTCCAACTGATGCTGCATCTTCTCCCAGATAGCATATCCATAGGGTTTGATTACCATACAACCGCGTACTGCTGACTGCTCAGCGAGGTCAGCCTTAACTACCAAGTCATTATACCACTGGCTGTAGTTGTCAGCCCTTTTTGTAAGTTCTTTTAGTTCTTTTGCCATATCTTTTTGTTTATCTTTCTTAATTTTGAATGCAAAGGTACAAAATAATTCATAATGCATAATGCATAATTCATAATTATTTTTTATCTTTGCACCAAATTTGATTGTTTATTAAGTAAAAATATAACTATTATGAAGAAAATTAAGTTAGCAACAATTGGAATGTGTTTGGCATTAGTTCTCGGATGTAGTACTAATACAGGTAACGGAGCACTTATCGGTACTGGCGGTGGTGCTGTTCTTGGTGCAATAATTGGTAATATTGCAGGCAATACCGCAGTGGGTGCTGCAGTGGGTGCCGCAGTGGGTGCCGGAGCAGGTGCTATCATCGGCAAGCACATGGATAACGTAAAGGCTAAGGCTGCTGCTCAGCTTGAGAATGCCAAGGTAGAGGAAGTAGTGGATGCTAATGGTCTCAAGGCTGTTAAGGTTACCTTCGATGCCGGTCTGCTGTTTGAAACAGGCAAAGCTGACCTCAGTGCTCGCTCACGTGCTGACCTCCAGTCTTTTGCCAAACTGTTGAAGGAAGACGGTCTTTGCTCGGTTGACATCCAGGGATATACCGACAACCAGGGCTGGCGCAACGTTTCTGCAGAGGAAAGCAAGCAGAAGAACATCAACCTGTCTCTGCAGCGTGCACAGTCGGTTAAGAACTATCTGTCTTCACTTGGTGTAAGTTCCTCTCAGTTCAAGAACACCGTTGGATGTGGTGAGGAGAATCCAGTGGCAAGCAACGACACAGAATATGGTCGTCAGCAGAACCGCCGTGTAGAGGTATATCTCTATGCAAGTGAGAAGATGATTGAGAAGGCTAACAATGGTGAGTTGCAATAATAACGAATAATTGAAAGTTTTCAAGAATATCCTGAAATGGATGGTGGTGGCATTCTTCGCCTCCACCATTCTTGCTGTAGTAGCATTGAGGTTTATTCCTGTATATGTTACTCCGCTGATGATAACCCGATGCATAGAACAGAAAAAAGACGGTAAGCCGCTAAAACTGAAACATCATTGGGTGTCGTTGGAAGAGATGTCACCATCGCTTCCTGTTGCAGTAATGGCAAGTGAGGACCAGCGTTTCTTGCAGCATCATGGTTTTGACTATGAGGCAATAGAAAAAGCTGCCATGTATAACATGGACCACGACAAGAAGCGAGGGGCAAGTACTATAAGCCAGCAAACTGCTAAGAACGTGTTTCTGTGGCAAGGGAGGTCTTGGTTAAGGAAGGGACTTGAAGCATACTTTACGGTTCTAATAGAGTTCGTTTGGGGTAAGCACCGGATAATGGAGGTCTATCTGAACTCAATAGAGATGGGAGATGGTATCTATGGAGCAGAAGCAGTTGCAAGAGAACATTTCAATGTGAGTGCCAAGGAGTTGACTCGTGCCAATTGTGCTCTTATTGCTGCCACGCTTCCCAATCCGCTTAAATTCTCATCAAAGTATCCTTCAGACTATATGGTTAAGCGCAAGTTCAAGATAATGAAAGAAATGCGTTTCATTCCACTGTTCCCCAAACGAGGTGAAGATGTTGACCCGTCGACTGTTGACGGAGGTATTTATAAGAAGTAAACAACTAAAAGCATGGATATACTAAACGAACTGAATGAGTCGCAGCGACAGGCTGTTGTGTATAACGAAGGTCCTTCACTCGTAATTGCCGGAGCGGGATCGGGAAAGACACGTGTGCTGACTTACAAGATAGCATATCTTCTTCAACAGGGAATGAAACCTTGGAATATCCTTGCACTTACGTTTACAAATAAAGCCGCACGTGAAATGCGTGAGCGTATAGGTAAGTTGGTGGGAGAGGAGAGTGCTCGTTATATTGCGATGGGTACTTTCCATAGTATATTTGCCAGGATTCTACGCTGCGAAGCAGAACATATAGGCTATACTCCATCTTTCACCATATATGATGAGAATGACAGCCGCTCACTTCTGAAGAGTATCATAAAGGAAATGAATCTCGACGATAAGAAAGTGTACAAAGCTTCTACTGTGCATAGCCGTATAAGTATGGCTAAAAACCACCTTCTTCTTGCCGAAGACTATGCAAAAGACCAATATGCCATTAAACGGGATATAGATGCCCGAATGCCGGCAATAAGCAATATATATCTGGAATATGCCAGAAGGTGCAAGCAGGCAAATGCAATGGACTTTGACGACTTGCTGACTCTTACCTTCCTTCTTTTCCGTAAGAATGAAGAAATCAGACAGAAATATGCCGATAAATTCCAGTTCGTCCTTGTCGATGAGTATCAGGACACGAATGCTGTCCAGCAACGTATAGTGTACCTCTTAACGCGAGACCATCAGCGAGTATGTGTAGTGGGCGATGATGCGCAGAGCATTTATGCCTTCAGAGGTGCTAATATCGACAATATCCTTGATTTTCAACAGATGTATCAAGGCACTCGACTGTTTAAACTCGAGCAGAACTATAGAAGTACGCAGCGCATAGTCCAAGCGGCAAACAGTCTTATCAAACATAAGGAACGGCAGATTCATAAGGATGTTTACAGTAAGAATGCTGAAGGCGAGAAGCTTCAGATACGTTCTGCATACAGTGACAAGGAAGAGGCATCGATTGTATGTAATGAGATAAGGGCGATACAGAAAAGAGAGTCTTCTGAGTTTTCGGATTTTGCTATTCTTTATAGAACAAATGCTCAGAGCCGTTCGTTCGAGGAGGCAATGAGGCGGGAGAATATTCCATATAGAATCTATGGAGGCATGAGCTTTTATCAGCGAAAGGAGATAAAGGATATTATCGCTTATTTCAGACTTGTCGTAAATCCTAACGACGAAGAAGCCTTTAAGCGAATTATTAACTATCCCGTAAGAGGAATAGGAAACAGTACTGTAGCAAAGATAATAGCGACGGCTCAGGAGAACGGTATCAGCCTTTGGCAAGTGGCATTGCAACCTGTGGCGTATGACCTGAAACTGTCTCACGGGACATTGAATAAGATTAACGGTTTCTGCGCTATGATTCAGACCTTTGCAGAGCGCCTTGAAACTGAAGATGCTTATATACTTGGAAGGGCTATAATCCAAGAGTCGGGAATAAGTCAGGATCTATATTCAGAAAAAACTCCAGAAGCGATATCAAGACAAGAGAACCTGGAAGAGTTCCTTAGCGGTATGCAAGACTTTGTTGAAAGCAGAAGAGAGGAGGACCGTGAAAATGAAATTTCTTTATCGGACTTCTTACAGGAAGTGGCTCTGCTTACCGACCTCGACAGCGATGACGACAAGGAACAGAGCAGGGTGTCGCTAATGACTATTCACAGCGCTAAGGGTCTTGAATTTCCGACAGTATTCATTGTTGGTCTGGAAGAAAATATCTTCCCAAGTCCATTGAGTACTAACTCAC
This sequence comes from Prevotella sp., assembly GCA_017449725.1. Classification (GTDB taxonomy): domain Bacteria; phylum Bacteroidota; class Bacteroidia; order Bacteroidales; family Bacteroidaceae; genus Prevotella. The sequence continues at coordinate 8,345 of JAFTFC010000043.1, forward strand.
AGCGCGAACTTGAGGAAGAACGCAGATTGTTGTATGTCGCAATAACTCGAGCCGAGAAACACTGTTTCCTGACATACGCTAAAAACAGGTATCGCTACGGACACATGGAGTTTAATCCAGAAAGTCGTTTCCTGCGTGATTTAGACCTTAGTTTGGTAGATATAAATGGTGCCGGATACAGAAGTGCAACGGCTTATCGGTCCTCTTCTCCCGCAAGACAACATAACATACAAACAGTATCTCCTAAATTACGCCCCATGAGAAGCGTGACCCAGCCATCCATCGTTGATGTTCCTAAAGTATCATCGGGGGCACAGCCTTCTTCTGTTAGCGAGGGCAACATCATTGAGCACGATCGTTTCGGAATAGGAACTGTCGTTAAGGTAGAGGGAACAGGGGAGAATGCAAAAGCAACTGTTGAATTTCAAAACTCAGGAACCAAACAATTGCTTCTGAAATTTGCTCGCTTCAGGATTGTGAAGTAGAGGGTTTACGGTGACGTGACCCTCCTTTCTTCAGCCACTCAGCCTTTCGGCGCTCGTATTCTGCACGTTTCTTTTCCAGATATCCGTCTGCCATTGTTGTCAGTTACTTCTAAATCGGCTGTATACAATATCAATCTTTATCTGTTCGTATGGATTATCTGCTCCTCCAATCAGGCGAGTACTTGTAAGACTCATGTCATTAAGAACTCTTGCAAGACGTTGTGTTCCTGAAGAGGTAGTGACATAAGTAGTGGTTACAGGAACCAGAACGACTTTGTTCCAATTTGGATGCTCCTCAGCCCAGTTCGGATTGCCTTGTTCAATAGCCTCGAGCCTCTTGTCATCAAGGTATTTGATAAGATTTGAAACATTTCCGAAAGTGTAAGTGTTATTGCTCAACGAAGCAAGGAAGGAAGTCTTGTTGTCAGCAATATAACTGTTCTCAAAGAACTTGTAAAGACTGTCTTTCTCAACCATCAGCAATGTCTGTGGGTCGTCGAAAGCATATTCCAACTGCGACTTGTTATTGATTGTCTGAAGCACTATCTTTGCAGAACTAAGCGAGTCGTACCGATGCTCATCCATTATGTCTAATACCGGTAATGTCATCTCCGTAAATATTCCGGCAGGTGTCTTTAGATAAGTATGTGACGTTTCTTCCGTCAAACTCTTTATAATTTCCTTATCATTAGTAATCGTTGAGGTTTGCAGAACTTCTTCGGTTGCAGAGAATGACAAAGAACTATTTCTCACTGTCGTGTTATCATCGCTGTCAAGATACCTGTAGTAAACATTCAACTGGCATAGGGTAATATATGCCATAGATCCCAAACCGTCCTCAAGTTCGAAGTAGAAACCGGGACAAATGTTATGAATAAACTTGTATGAGTTAGTGAAGTTGGATTTGTTCTCAAACAACTTTTGCATCAGATAAGTTCCATAGTTACTGTACTCTTTGCCGTTTATATCCGTATATTTATCGTTAAGAGGTATTCTAATACTACGAACGTATGAAGAGGTGGATTTCAA
>JAFTFC010000003.1 GCA_017449725.1 Prevotella sp.
GGGGGTTACTAATGTGTCAGTGATCAAGCGCTGGGGCTTCAGGGTGGTGGCGTGGGTCATCCGCAACAGGCGGTTGCGAGGGTTGGCGCGGATGTAGGCGCGCTGGGTTTCGAGCTGGCCGTCGCGTAAAGGGATGACATCAACGTAGCCGCGGCTGAAGAGGGGCGGTCGGCCGGTGCTTGCGGAGGACGGGACTTTGTAGCCCTGCGGGGAAACCGCAGGGAACAAGGAAACCCGAGTATTCCCGATAATTTCCCAGTAGCGGCGGTCGCAGCCTTTCTTGAAACCGGCAAGGACCTGGCCGAGGTGCGTCTCCCTGCCGTTGCGGCTTATAATGCTATTCTTAACGACAGCCAAGAAGTGTATATGCTCGGGCATGATGACAAAGTCCTGGATTTCTATTACCGGATAATGGGCGGTGATGCTATGCGTCAGTTCATACTCCACCATCCTGCCTATCTCTGACAATTCCACCCTTGGAGCATCAGCATGCCCGTCGGGACAGTCGATATTCCCCATTACAACACCCAGCGACTGGTGGCTTCGGTCATATACTGTCATGGTGATATGATAGATTCCCGGCTTGTAATAGTTATTGCCGGGACTCCTGCGCTGCATGTTGTGTGTGGGCTTGTTGGGTATTTTCATCAAGGCTCTGTTGTGTATCGAGGTTTTCCCTCGATAGTTAATCTCCTGCAAAAATACCGACTAATTCTGAAACGGCAAAGGAAAAGCCCGAAAAAGTGCTGGCGGCACCTTTTCGGACTTTATTATCAGATACAGAAATCAGAATACGAAGGTGCGGAGGAGCCAGTAGCAGACGATACCGGCGAGGTAGCCCGCGAAGGCGAGGGGAGTGATGCGGCGGAGATACCATCCGAAGGTGATTTTCTCCAATCCCATGACTACCACTCCGGCGGCAGAACCGATGATAAGCATTGAACCACCTACGCCGGCACAGTAGGCGAGCAGTTGCCAGAAGATGCCGTCAGGAGCCATGTCGCCCGCAGCCTCTACGGGGTACATACCCATGCAGCCCGCTACGAGCGGCACGTTGTCGACTACCGACGAGAGGACACCGATGATACCCGTTACGAGGTAGTGGTTGCCGTTGAACACTACGTTGAGACCTTCGCCCATAGCCGTCAGCACGCCCACTTCCTCGAGTACGGCAACAGCCATGAGGATGCCGAGGAAGAACATTATGGTGGTGAGGTCTATCTTAGAGAGCAGCTGGCTGACGCGCTTTGCCATAGTGTCGTCCTCGCTGAGGTCGTGCTGGAATATCTCCGTAACGGTCCACAGAACACCGAGCACCAGGATGATGCCCATGAAGGGAGGCAGGTGGGTGATGGTCTTGAAGACCGGCACGAACATCAGTCCGCCCACTCCGAGCCAGAAGATTACGTTGCGCTGGGTCTGTGTGAAGCGGCTAACGTCGGCGGCGGGCAGATTCTGCTCCTTGTCGAACTTACCCTTCAGCGAGAACTGGAGGATGAATGCCGGCACGACCATCGAAATGACCGATGGGATGAACAGTTCGGTGAGCACTCCCTGGGTGGTGATGACTCCCTTTATCCACAGCATAATGGTGGTGACATCGCCGATAGGCGAGAAGGCGCCTCCGGAGTTGGCGGCAATAATCACCAGTGCGGCATAGACAAGACGGTCTTTGCGATCCTGTACCAGTTTGCGCAGCACCATAATCATAACAATGGAGGTGGTGAGGTTGTCGAGGATGGCGGAGAGGAAGAACGTCATAAACGCCATGCGCCAGAGGAGTTTGCGCTTAGAGCGGGTCTTCATCGTGTCGCGCACGAAGTTGAAACCGCCGTTGGAGTCTACTATCTCGACGATGGTCATGGCTCCCATGAGGAAGAACAGGGTGCCGCTGGCATCACCGAGCTGGTAGCCGATAACCTCGGTAACCTTAGACAGGATGTCACCCTCGGCAATACCGGGGAGGTAAGCACTGGGATTGAACATATAAAGAGTCCAGCAGAAAGCACACATAAGGAGTGCCACCGCTGCCTTGTTGACCTTGGTCCAGCTCTCGAGAGCTATGCACAGGTAGCCGAACACGAAGACGGCTATGATAATAATCGTAAGTGTTGTCATGGTTTATTTCAATAATGAGTTAATAATTTCGGCATCGGCACCTTCGAAGAACCGCGCCTCGGTGACGGGACGGTATTCGAAGTCGGAATAGGAGAAGAGTTGCAGGGCAGCAAACTGGTTGTCGTCGGAGAGGCACGCCTCGAGGCGTACGGGTCCCATGCCGACATGGTCGATATGCGGATGCTTGCTGACGAAGGCAGCCAGCTGGTCGCTCCTGGAAGTGATAAGACTGCGCAGCAGGTCGCCGTTGTCGGCAGAGTAGTCCTGCTGAATGGCGCGGATGGCGCTATGTGTGGGTTTGTACTCGGCTTTCGTGGAGAGTCCGAAGAAAGCACTCTTAACCGCTACATGCGGATGGTTGGAGACGGCAGCAGCCATCTCCAAGTTCTTAATACTTGGCATATTTGTTTGTTTTTTTTGTTCGTTAAACTTATTTTCGAGGGTGTTGTTTCTCGGGGGTGCGGGGGTGCGGGGGTGCGAGGTATGTACTGAGCGATAGTAACCAAAATACAATGGTTAACAACTATTCTCGTACCCACGTACCCTCGTACCCCCGTACCTCCGAAAAAAAGTTAACGAACGATATGCCTCAGGGCGATGACATAGTAATCGCTGGAGAGGCTCGGACGGAAGGGCAGCGACGCGCGCTGATGCCTGCCGCTGAAATGGTGGTTTAGGTGTTGTTGGTGTTTGATTGTGAAATGAATCTTCCCCTGGGTCTTACTGTTCTTCGAACCGTGTACGGGGATTATTCGCTGGGGACGCGAGCTGCCGAAGCGGTAGCTGTTGTGCCCGTTGGTAAGAATGGCGTCGGGAGAAGTCTGGTCGGTGATGCACACCTGGCGCAGACTTCCCTCGTCGCTCTTCTTGATAGTGTCAGCAGCACTTGCTCCCTGGCTGTAGAGAGCCAGGGAAAGGATAATGATTATTATCTTTATTATTTGCTGCATTTTATTTTTCGGGGGTACGGGGGTGCGGGGGTACGGAGGTACGAGATATGCTCTGGGCGATTAGTTCTATTCTCGCGCCCTCGCACTCCCGTACCCCCGTACCCCCGATAATTACTTCACCGGAACTTCCTCAAGCGCCTTCTTAAGCAGAGCCCAGAACGGTTCTACCGTAGCCCAGAGGGCACGCTCGGTAGTGGTGTGAGGAGACTTCATGGTGGGACCGAACGATACTACATCGAGGTGCGGGTACTTACCGAGGATGATTGAACATTCGAGCCCGGCGTGGTCTACCTGGATAATACCGTCCTCTCCGTTGAGGTCCTTGTAAACCTTCAGCAGCAGGTGGAGCACCTCAGAATTGGGGTTGGGATCCCAGCCGCCGTAGCTGCCTGCCGTCTCTACCTTCATGCCTGCCATAAGGAAGCAGCTTGTGAGCGTGTCAACCACATAGTCCTTCATGTCCTCGCGGCTCGAGCGCGCGAGTATCTTTATAACGGCATCACCGCCCTCGATGTCGATGATAGCGAGGTTAGAACTGGTCTCCACAACATCGGGATAAGAGGGTATCATACGTATCACTCCATCGTGGCAGGCATGGATGGCGCATACGAGGTTGTCCTGGATCTCTATCGGCAGCTGCATGGCAGGTAGTGCTATCTCCTCGATGGTCACCTTTATGCCTTGCGGTTCGATGAGCTTATACTCATCGTTGAAGAGTTCCTGCCAATCGTTGATGGTCTGGCGGAAAGCATCGAGGTTCTCCTTGGGCAGTGTCAGTATGGTCTCTGCCTTGAACGGTATGGCGTTGCGCATGTTGCCTCCGTGCCATGAGCACAGACGAGCATCTATATCATCTATGGCGTCGAACACGATGCGTGCCATGAGTTTGTTGGCGTTGCCGCGACCCTCGTGAATCTCCAGCCCGGAGTGACCGCCACGCAGACCCTGCACCGTCACCTTGACAGCAACATCGTCTTTGTCTGTATCCACCTCTTTGTATCCGAGAGTTGCAGTAACGTCGATACCTCCGGCGCTACCTATCACGAACTTACCCCAAGTCTCGGAGTCGAGGTTCATGAGGATGTCGCCGTGGAGCTCACCTGCGGGCAGGGCGTTGGCACCGAACATACCGGTCTCTTCGTCGGCTGTGATAAGAGCTTCTACCGGACCGTGGCAGAGTGACTTGTCTTCCATTACAGCCATGATGGCAGCAACGCCAAGTCCGTTGTCTGCACCCAGGGTAGTGCCTTTGGCGCGTACCCATTCGCCGTCGACGTAAGCCTCGATGGGGTCGGTCACGAAGTCGTGCTGGCTCTCGGGAGTCTTCTGCGGCACCATGTCCATGTGTGCCTGAAGAATAACACCTTTGCGGTTCTCCATTCCCGGAGAAGCCGGCTTGCGCATTACGATGTTGTCTGCCTCGTCCTTGAATGCCTCTACTCCTGCCGTCTTGGCGAAGTCGAGTAGGAACTGCTGTACTTTCTCAAGATGTCCGCTGGGACGTGGTACCTGTGTCAGTGCGTAGAAGTTCTTCCAGATGCACTGCGGGTTAAGGTTCTGAATTTCGTTGTTCATGATTGTCTTTTTTTAATAAAGAGGTAATCGGGGGTACGGTGGTACGGAGGTACGGGGGTACGAGATTACCTTTTTTCAATTATTTACTCTTTTTCTATTTTGCCTTGTAATGATTTCTTTAGTGCTATTAGCGTCATAGATATTCTAGATGCTGTTTGTTCTAACAAAGAGAATTGCTCTTCATCTATATAATTTAAATCTTTAGATATTTCCAATTGGCATATAGATTCGGTCAATGAACCATATGCTATATCATAAAAATGAAGTCTTTCTTTTATTGCCATTCTTCCTGCGCCCTCCGCAATATTTGAAGGTATCGATATAACCGCCCTCCTCAATTGGTCGCACATAGCATACTTTTCATAGTCAGGGTATCCACGAAGCAACTGATAAACCTGTATTACATATTGCTTGGATAAGTGATAAACATCTAATTTTCTATAATAAAAGTCATTCATATAATCATCGTATATTCAAGTTGTCGTACAGATAAACTATTCTCGTACCCCCGTACCCCCGTACCTCCGTACCCCCGAAAAATTCAATGCCATCCAAGCGTAGATGCCGAGGAGGATTACCAATAACGTCTGTATGCTATGGACTATAAGCACGAAGTAAAGCGCCTGTTCGTCGGCAACACCATAGAGGATGAGCATCGTCTTTACGGCGAAATGCCACGGTCCAGCACCGTTGGGGGTGGGCACGATTACTGCCATAGAACCTACGATGAAAGTAACGAGGGCACACGATATGCCGAGGTCGGCGGTGAAGTCGAAGCAGAAGAACGTGAGGTAGTAGTGCAGGAAGTAACTTGCCCAGATTCCGAGGGTGAAGAATGTGAAGAGCCACTTGCGGCGCACATCCTTGAGTGAGACCACGCCCTGCCATATTCCGCCGAGGGTAGCCTTCACCCTGTCGTAGATAGAAAGGCGGCGTAGCAGGATGAAAAGCAGAAAAAGTGCTGCTACGTCGCAGACGGCTGTCACGAGATAGCCCGTGGCAGTGAACTTATGCAGGATGGAATCAATGCTCGTTCCGGTCTTCTCGAAGAATGTTCCGAAGACACTCATCTGCAGGAAGAGCGTCAGGGCAGTCATCAGGAGTACCACCAGTGTGTCGATGGCGCGCTCGGTTACAACGGTACCGAGAGCCTTAGAGAAAGACACTCCGTCGTAGCGCTTCAGTACGGCGCAGCGGGTGAACTCGCCGATGCGCGGAATAACGAGGGAAGCGGCATAGGAAAGGAAGACGGAGTGGATGCTTGTGGAGGTGCGGGGATGCTCACCCGTGGGTTCGAGCGTCTGCTTCCAACGCCATCCGCGAAACATCTGTGCCAGGATACCGAAGGGAAACGACAGCAGCATCCACGTCCAGTTCATCTCGTGCAGGAGAAGGTGCTCTGCCTTACTGAAATCCAACCCTCGGTACATCCAATAGAGAATGGCACCGCCCAGCAACAGCGGCATCACAATCTTCATGATATTTCCCAAGGCTTTCTTCATAGTCGGGGCAAAATTACAAAAAATTCTCAATTCTCAATTCTCAATTCTCAATTATTTTGTATCTTTGCAGCAAAATAACTTAAAAAAGTACGGACCATGGAGAGGATTTAGTTTAGAGAGAGGAACAAAGGGATGAAAGTACTTATAGTAAACACAAGCGAACGGACGGGTGGGGCAGCTGTTGCTGCCAATCGTCTGATGGAAGCACTGAACAGGAACGGTGCCCAGGCAAAGATGCTGGTGCGCGACAAGCAGACCGACTCTCTGAAAGTGGTGGCACTGAAACGTTCTCCGTGGCTTCGCTGGAATTTCCTATGGGAGCGCTTGTGCCTGTTCTTTCATCTGCACTTCAACCGTAAGAACCTGTTTGCGGTGGATATTGCGAACGCAGGCTCTGACATCACCCGCCTACGCGAGTTCCGTGAGGCAGACATCATCCATCTGCATTGGATAAACCAGGGAATGCTGTCGCTGAAAAACATCCGTAAGATTCTGCAAAGCGGTAAACCTGTGGTGTGGACGATGCACGACTTCTGGCCGTGTACGGGAATATGTCACTATCCGCGCATGTGCAGCGGGTACCTCCGCCGTTGCGGCAGGTGTCCGTATATGCCGGGAGGCGGTTCTGGCAGTGACTTGTCGAATGCTGTTTGGAACAAGAAGAGCAAGATATATAACACCGGCAACATCATCTTCGTGGCATGCAGCAAATGGCTTGCTGACAAAGCTCGTCAGAGTTCGTTGCTCCGTGGCAGACAGGTGGAGTGCATTCCGAACGCAATCGACACCCATATCTACCGTCCGACGGACAAGCATGCGGCACGCGAGCGGCTTAAGCTGCCTGCCGAGAAGCGTCTCATTCTTTTCGTGTCTCAACGAATCACCGATGAACGCAAGGGAATACGGTTCTTCATCGATGCCATAGCCAAGATAGCGGAGGACCATCCCGAAATGCAAGAGACGGCAGGCGTAGTAATCCTCGGTGGACATGCCGAGGAGTTCGCCGACAAATTGGCACTGCCGGTATATCCCATCGGGTTTGTTAGTGACGAAAAGACTATCCTCGATGTCTACAACAGTGTAGACCTGTTCGTGCTTCCGTCGCTTGAGGATAATCTGCCAAATACCATTATGGAGTCGATGGCATGCGGCGTTCCCTGTGTGGGCTTCAGATCGGGCGGTATTCCTGAAATGATAGACCATAGGAAGAACGGGTACGTTGCTAAATACCGCGATGCCGACGACCTCTCACGCGGCATTTACTGGACACTATGCGAGGCGGACCAAGAACAACTCTCCCGCGAGGCGGTAAGGAAGGTGGTAATGAACTATTCTCAGTCGAGTGTGGCTCTGCAATACACCGAGGTGTACAACCATGCCCTGGCTTTCAAACGATTCGGAATATGATACGCATATCAATTATAACTGTTACATATAACGCTGAAAAAGTACTCAAGCGCACACTGCAGAGTGTGCAGATGCAGACATGGTCGAGGGTGGAACACCTTATCATAGACGGAGCTTCCAAGGATAAAACCATAGAGATTGCCAACGACTATAAGGAACAGTCGCCCCACGAGGTGGTGATACTGTCGGAGCCCGACCGCGGCATTTATGATGCCATGAACAAAGGACTGCGCATGGCTACCGGAGACTACGTTATATTCCTTAATGCCGGCGACTGTCTGCACAGTCACGATACTCTGCTGACGGTTGCAGAGAGCATATCTCGTACGCCCGTATCATCGAACCCCCGAATCACGAACGACCTACCTGCCGTGATATACGGCAATACCGATATCGTTGACGACGAGGGACGATTCCTGTTCCATCGTCATCTCTCCGCACCGAAACACCTTACATGGCGTTCTTTCCGCAATGGTATGCTTGTGTGCCATCAGGCATTCTATGCCCGCAGGGATATAGCTGCCGATGTTCCGTACAATCTTTCTTACCGTTATTCGGCAGACGTTGACTGGTGCATAAGGGTGATGAAAGAGGCAGAGAGACGAGGACTGGCGTTGGTAGATACCAATGCTGTGCTTGCCGACTATCTGAAGGAGGGACAGACGACTCAGAACCACCGGGCGTCACTGAAAGAAAGATTCATCGTGATGAAACGTCACTATGGACTTTTCACCACGATGATTATGCACTTGTGGTTCCTCGTAAGGAACTTGAAGTAATTCCAGTTTTACGTAACTGCGTAATATGATTACGAGAACTTAAGGATCTGTCCCGGACGGATGCTCTTGTTCTTACCTATCTTATTGATTTTGCAGAGTTTGTCTACACTGATACCGCGCTTATGAGCGATGGAGTATAGAGTCTCGCCCTTCTTAACCTTATGGAACTGAGCATCGCGGCGTGTGATATGGTTCTGCTGCTTCTTTGTCGGAGCCTCTACTGCCTCGGTTACTTCGGGCAACTGAGGTGTCGCCTCACCAGTTACCTCCTCTTGAGTGTAGCTGTCCTGCTTACGACCAGTTGTCCTGTTTGCAATCTGTGACTCCTGGGTGTGGCGGTTCTTGCGGAACATGTAGTAGTCGCCGGTAACGTCCTGATTGCGGAAGTCGAACATAAGTGCGGGGTTAAGGGCTACACCGCAAAGACGGGTCTCGAAATGAAGGTGTGAACCGGTGCTTCGACCTGTGTTACCACCCAGACCAATGGGATCGCCGGCACGTACCTGCTCATCCTCGCGAACCAACTGCTTAGACATGTGACCATAGATGGTCTCAAGTCCGTTGTTATGACGGATAACCACGAAGTTACCGTAGCCCGAAGACTCATATCTAACGACACGTACCTTACCGTCGAAAGCGGCACGGATGGTGTCACCAATGTACACTTTGATATCCAGACCCTTGTGCATACGTCCCCAGCGGCGACCGTACTGGCTCGTGATAACACGGCTCTGGGTAGGCATGTGGAAACGACGGAGGTCTATGCGGAAAGAATCGGGCAGCGCAGACTCACGGTGTGCGTACTGGTTGCTCCATTCATTGTAAAGTTGTCCTGCAGGAGAGTTAGCCATCTCACGCTCAATGAGCATGTGGAGGGCAATGGTGTCTACGGCTGTAGCCTTGCGGTCTACCGGCGCCTGACGCGCCAAAAGGTCTTGTCCCATCACGGGAGAGACTGTAATTGCTGTAATAGTGACGAGAGCTAATCTCTTGATATTTTTGTATAAACTCATATTCTCTTTTTTGTAACGGTCTCAAAAAGACCAATTTGGGTGCAAAGATAACGAAAATATTCTCTGGTTGTTGCTTTCGTTAACGGTTTTTAAGAAACTTATGATATCGCAGCCCAGTTGATATTGGTCTTCCGTAATTCTTTAAGTCGGTTCCAAAGCATCTGATATTCAGCCTTTTGGCATAGTGGGTCGTCTTCGATAATACGCTGTGCCTCGTCGCGTGCCATCTGTACAATCTGTCCGTCGCGCGCTATGTCCGCAATCTTCAGGTCGAATGCCATTCCGCTCTGCTGTGTCCCCTCCAGGTCGCCCGGTCCGCGCAGCTTAAGGTCTGCCTCGGCAATCTGGAAACCGTCGTTGGTGTCGCACATTATGTCTATCCTCTTCTTCGTGTCGCTCGACAACTGCGGCTTACTTACGAGGATGCAGTAAGACTGGTCGGCACCCCTTCCTACTCGTCCTCTCAACTGGTGCAATTGCGACAGTCCGAAACGCTGGGCGTCGAGGATTACCATCACTGAAGCATTTGGAACATTGACGCCAACTTCTATAACTGTTGTGGCTACGAGTATCTGAGTTTCACCGCTAACGAACCGCTGCATCTCCTCCTCTTTCTCAGCAGGCTTCATCTTGCCGTGCACTTTACTCAGACGGAATTCCGGGAAGACCTGAGTTAAAACCTCAAATCCCTCCTCCAGATTCTTGAGGTCGGTCTTCTCGCTTTCTTTTATCAACGGGAAAACGATGTACACCTGCCGTCCCTCACGTATCTGCTGGCGTATGCCTTGGTAGAGGGATGTCGTCTGTGAGTCATATTTATGTAGCGTAACTACCGGCTTACGACCCGGCGGCAGCTCGTCGATAACACTTACGTCGAGGTCACCGTAGAGGGTCATTGCGAGGGTTCTTGGAATCGGTGTCGCTGTCATCACGAGGACGTGCGGCGGGTTTTCGCTCTTGCCCCATAGCTTTGCTCGCTGCGCCACTCCAAAGCGGTGCTGCTCGTCGACGACCACAAAGCCAAGGCGTCGGAACACAACGGTGTCCTCTATTACGGCATGGGTGCCGACGAGAATCTGTATCGAACCGTCCCGCAACCCGTCAAGAACCTCTTGGCGCCGCTTGCCCTTGACGATACCGGTGAGCAGTTCCACTCTGATGTTCATGTCTCCGAGGAATTCGCGCAGGGTTGCGAGATGTTGTTCAGCCAAGATCTCCGTTGGTGCCATTATACATGCTTGGTAGCCGTTGTCCAGAGCTATGAGCATCGTCATCAGTGCCACCAGTGTCTTGCCCGACCCCACATCTCCTTGGAGCAGGCGGTTCATCTGCCGTCCCGATCCCATGTCCTTGCGTATCTCCCTGATAACTCTTTTCTGCGCTCCTGTGAGAGGGAAGGGCAAGTGGTTGGAGTAAAAGTCGTTGAACAGTTCGCCTACATGCTGGAAGACGTAGCCTCGGTACTTGCGGCGGTGGTCGCTGGCATAGCGCACGATGTTCAACTGTACGTAGAACAGCTCCTCGAACTTCAGTCGTTCGCGAGCATGACTCATCTCACTCGAGTCCTTAGGGTAGTGGATATGACGGAAGGCGGTGTCGCGGCTCACCATCATACGCGGGTTGACGATAAACGGCGGGAGCGTTTCGGGCAACGGAGTGCGTAGCTGTTCGAGCAGAGTCTTCACGAGTTTCTCCAGTGTCCTCGACGTTATCCCGGCATTCTTCATCTTCTCGGTGGTGATGTAGTAGGGCTGCATACCCATCTCCGAGAGTTTCAGTTCGTCTGCAAGTTCTATCTCCGGGTGGGCAATCTGGTAACGGTGGTTATAGATTGTAGGTTTGCCGAAGACTATGTAGTCGGTGTTCACCTTGTAGTCCTTCGTTATCTGTTTGGCATAAGAGAACCACACGAGGTCTATTATTCCCGTCCCGTCGGTCATGTGGGCAACTACGCGTTTCTTACGCCTGCCCATATCAAACTCCTCGAAGCTGAGAATCCTTCCGCGGATCTGCACAAAGGGCATCTCTCCAGACATTTCGCTGATGGTGTAGATGCGCGAGCGGTCCACGTATTTATAAGGATAATACTCCAGAAGGTCACCGAAGGTCTCAATGCCCAGTTCCTTGCTGAGTATTTCCTTGCGTCGCGGACCTACCCCCGGCAAGTACTTGATGTCCTGGTCTAATATGCCACCCATCCGCTTTAGCCCTTTACCTTTTTACCTTTTACTTTTTTACCTTTTTATACATTTTTATACCGCCAGCATTCCTTCTGCCACCTGGCGCGCTGTCTGTTCGTTGGTTAGTTGTGCCAGGATGGTATAGGCATATTGTAGGGCAGCACCAGGTCCCTTGCCTGTAGTAAAAGTTCCGTCGACAGTACACATCTCTGCCGTGTACTCCGCTCCTTCGAGTCGTCCTTCGAATCCTGGGTAGCATGTGGCGCGTTTCCCACGGAGCAGTCCTAAAGAGCCCAGTACGAACGGTGCTGCACAGATTGCTCCGATGCGTTTCCCCTTTCCGGCATGTGCAATAAGAGCTTCGCGCAGTCCCTCGTGGTCGTGGAGGTTGGCTGCTCCCGGCATTCCTCCTGGCAGCAGAAGCATATCGGCATCGCTTAGGTCTGCCTCTTCGAACGTTAGGTCTGCAAGAATTGTCACTCCGTGTGCCGAAGTTACCTCTCTGCTTCCCATGATACTCACTGTCTTTATGTCGACACCGCCCCTGCGGAGCACGTCAACCGGTGCCAGTGCCTCGATGTCCTCGAAGCCGTCAGCCATAAATTGATATACTTTTGCCATTGTACTGTATTGTTTGATAGTATTTTGATGCAGCAAAATTAGTCATTTTCCGTAAATATTCCAAATAAAAGTATATGGATTATCTGGATTTTTTAATTTTTCCTTCTTAATTTTTCCTTTTTAATTTATATTAGCCTCAAATCCGCAACCTATAGGGTTTAGTGGGATTTTGCTTGCAAAGCGACAAAATTCATTTTATTGTACATATTTCTTGCACAACAGAAATGTCGCAGACACAAAATCCCCTTACCCCATAAAGCGACTTGAGGTAATA
>JAFTFC010000044.1 GCA_017449725.1 Prevotella sp.
CCTTACACCCCAGGGTGTACGCCCGAAACGCCCTGCACGAAAGGGTTTGACACCCTAACACCCGTCAGAGCCGTTTTTTTAGTGTATGTATGGTGTATTACTTCCGCGGGCGGTACCAGTCCATGTACTCAACGTAGTGGGAAGCATTGTCTGCCTGTCCGGGCGCTGCCTTCTTGAGGAACTTGGCAGGTACTCCGCCCCATATCTCGTATGGACCGATGACAGTGCCGCCAAGTACCAGTGCGCCGGCAGCAACGATAGAACCTTCGCCTACCTCGCAGTGGTCGAGCAGGGTAGAGCCCATTCCGATTAGTGCTCCGTCGTGGATGGTGCAGGCATGCACGGTTGCGTTGTGACCGATGGTTACACCGTTGCCGATGTTCAGCGGACCAGTCTTGTACGTGGTGTGCAGGCAGGCGCCGTCCTGAACGTTGGTGCGGTCACCGATGCGGATGTAAGCCACGTCACCGCGTACAACGGCATTGAACCATACAGAGCACTCGTCGCCCATAACGACATCGCCCACGATGCAGGCGGTCTCGCTGAAGTAGCAGTTCTGCCCCCATCGTGGACGAAGTCCGTTTACTGTTTTAATAAGTGCCATCTTAGAGATTCGGATTCAGTTTGCTCCACTCCGCAATAGGAGGCACGATGTTCAGGGTAACCAGTTCGTCGCGCATCTTGCACAGGTGCTCGTAGCTCTGGTCGAGCTTTGCATTTTCCTCGGCTGTTCCCTGGGGAACCTCGAAGTGTGCACCGCTCTGGTCGAGTGTAGTCTTCATTGCCATCATGATGTGGTTGTACTTGTCGGTCTTTACGTATGTACCAACGGGGAAGCGGAATGGCTCGCCGCCCATAGCCGAACGGATCATCTCTACAGAGAGGTATGCCGGGCTCTGGAAGCTTGAACGTCCGCGGAGCTCTATAATCTTAGCACCGCCCTTGGTAACGTCGGTCTTCATCTGCTCCCACTCCTCTGCGGGGAACTCTGCTGTGCCGATGATGTCGGTAAGTTTGCGACCTGCTATTACTACGTGGCTGCCGAATACTGCCATCTGCTCACCATGACCACCGTATGTGGCACAGCCTGTAATCTCGTTCTGCATAACGCCGAACTTCTTAGCCAGTGCCGACTGCAGACGTGTGGTGTCGAGACCTGCCAGTGTGGTTACCTGTCCAGGTTTCAGACCAGAATAGAGCAGAGTAACGAGACCGGTGAGGTCGGCGGGGTTGAAGATGATTACCACGTGCTTTACGTCGGGACAGTATTTCTTGATGTTGAGACCGAGCTCCTCGGCAATCTTACAGTTGCCTGCAAGCAGATCCTCGCGAGTCATGCCCGCCTTACGGGGAGCACCACCGCTGGAGATGATATACTTAGCGTCGGTGAAAGCCTCGCGAGCATCGGTTGTAGCAACGATGTTAGCCTCGTCGAAACCGCTCTGGCGCATTTCCTCTGCCACTCCCTCGGGAGAGAAAACGTCGTAAAGACAGATATTCTTTGTCAAGCCCATCATAAGGGCGCTCTGTGCCATGTTAGAACCAATCATACCTGCGGCTCCAACAATAGTAAGTTTTTCGTTTGTTAAAAATGCCATGATAAATACTTTTTAGTGATTTTTCTGGCGCAAAGGTAGAAAAAAAAGATGGATTTGGTATAAATATACCTGATTTAATTTGTTATAAAAACAAAAAAGAACTACCTTTGTAATCTCTAAATAGCAAAATCATGGAGAATACAGTTGTACAGCGTATAGAGAAGTTACGCCAATGGATGAGGACAGAGCACCTCGGAGCCGTGATTATACCAAGCGGCGACCCGCATAATAGCGAATATGTTGCAGACAGATGGAAAGGAAGGGAGTGGATTTCGGGTTTTGACGGGTCGGCAGGTACGGCAGTCGTGACGATGAAGGATGCTGCCTTGTGGACCGACTCGCGCTACTTTATAGCTGCCGCCAGTCAGCTTTCAGGAACCGAGTATATGCTGATGAAAGACGGTCTTCCCGAGACTCCGACTATTGCCGAATGGCTTGGTCAGCAACTCTATGACGAAAGAGAGAAAGAGGTGGCTATAGACGGGACGGTGGTGGCCGCTGCGGCAGCTGAAGAACTTAAGATTGAACTGCGGAGGGCTGGCGGACTGACGCTAAGGACTAATGCCGATCCGCTGAAACATGTCTGGGACAACCGCCCAGGAATACCAGATGGTGTGATTGCTGTTCACCCTATGGAATATGCCGGCGAACGGAGTTCGGAAAAGATTAAGAGAATACGCAGGGCGCTGCGAGAGAGACATGCCGATGGCATGCTGGTGGCTGCCCTCGACGATATTGCATGGACGCTGAACCTCCGTGGAAACGATGTTCTCTGCACTCCGGTATTCGTGGCTTATCTCTTAATAGCGTCTCAGAAAGTAACACTGTTTGTAAACGGGAACAAACTGACAAACGAGGCGCGGGAGTACCTGGCTTCCGAAGGTGTTGACACAGACGAGTACGAAAACGTGGCAAAGGCGCTGCGACAGTATGGTGAGTATAATATATTAATGGACAGGAACGAAATCAACTGCTACCTGATGCGGCAGGCTCAGTGTGATGTAGTAGAAGACGAGTCGCCTATCGACGGGTTGAAGGTGGTGAAGAACTCAACAGAGATAGCCGGATTCAGAGAGGCAATGCTTCGCGACGGTGTGGCTATGGTGAAATTCCTGAGATGGATAGATACGGCAGTCCCGCAAGGTGGACAGACGGAATTGAGCATAAGTCGCAAGCTGGAGTCGTTGCGCAGGGAACAGAAACTGTACAAGGGACCGTCGTTCGATACTATCGCTGCCTATGCAGAGCACGGGGCAATTGTACATTATGAACCAACCGAGGCGTCAGACTTGTCGTTGCAGCCCAAAGGACTATTGCTCGTTGACAGCGGTGGGCAGTATCTTGATGGAACGACGGACATAACGCGAACCATAGCCCTCGGACCTGTCACCAGGGAGGAGCAGGTGGCGTATACCGCAGTACTTAAAGCCCATATACAACTGGAACTGCTGAAGTTCCCGGAAGGCGCAAGCGGTACACAACTCGATGCCGTGGCTCGCAAGGAATTGTGGAAAGAAGGATTAAACTATCTTCATGGTACGGGGCATGGTGTCGGCAGTTACCTGAGCGTTCATGAGGGAAAGCACCAGATACGTATGCAATGGAAACCGGCACCGATGCGAGCGGGTATGACCGTAACCGATGAACCGGGAGTGTATGTCGAGGGGCGCTTTGGCGTGAGAATAGAGAATACGCTGATTGTTGTTCCCTATAAAACTACGGAGATGGGGACTTTCCTGCAGTTCGACTCTCTTACCCTCTGTCCGATAGACCTCAGACCGGTGATAGTAGAGATGCTGACAACAGAAGAGAGGACATGGCTCAACAGCTATCATAAACATGTTTATGACCAGTTGGCACCGTTTTTGGACACTGAAGACCGCTCTTGGCTGGCAGAAAACACCCGATTTTTGCCCGTTGGATGAGAAAAACGGGTGAAAAGTTTGGCGGTTTGCTAAATTTGATGTAATTTTGCAGCCGCTAATCGTGTCAGCACGATTTAACGATGCATATTTATAAGAAGTTTAACATAAAAAATTAAGAGCAAAAAATGATTATCGTACCAGTAAAAGATGGAGAAAACATCGAAAGAGCACTGAAGAAATTTAAGAGAAAGTTCGAAAAGACCGGCGTAGTGAAAGAACTTCGCGCACGTCAGCAGTTCGACAAGCCCTCTGTTCTGAAGCGCCTGAAGATGGAACATGCCATCTACGTTCAGAAACTTCGCGACGCAGAGGAATAAAAAGTCAG
Source organism: Prevotella sp. (assembly GCA_017449725.1). GTDB lineage: Bacteria > Bacteroidota > Bacteroidia > Bacteroidales > Bacteroidaceae > Prevotella. The sequence continues at coordinate 3,849 of JAFTFC010000044.1, forward strand.
CCGAAAATTTGGTCGTTTCAAGTTTTTTGCGTAAATTCGTTGCCGAAAATCGTTAGTAAAACGAAAAAGGCAACGAATAATGATTGATAAATTCTTGGAATACCTGCAATTAGAGCGAAACTACTCGCCCAAAACAGTGCTGAGCTATGGCAAGGACCTAAACGCGTTCGAGTCGTATTTCAAGAACCTTAATGACGAGCTCACATGGGAGTCGGTAGACTCTGATGTCATCCGCGACTGGATGGAGAGCATGATGGATAAAGGAAACAATGCCACTTCAATCAACCGAAGATTGAGTGCTTTGCGTTCCTTTTATCGTTTTGCCCTTACGAGGCACTTCGTTGACCATAATCCGGCGCATTATATCCAAGGACCCAAGAAAGAAAAACCGCTGCCGAAGTTCATCAAGGAGGCAGACATGGACAGGCTCATGGAACCTGAAATGTGGGGCAACTCATTTGTAGATATACGCGCGCGTACCATTATATTAACATTATATACAACGGGAATCCGCGAAGCGGAACTGGTGGGGTTGGACGATCAGTCGATAGACTTTGTCAACAGCCAGATGAAAGTGACCGGCAAGCGCAATAAGCAGCGGGTGATACCTTTCGGAAAAGAGCTGGCAGAGGAATTGCGGCGGTATATCGCCATAAGAGACGAGCAGATACCACGACAGACCACGGCTCTGTTTGTGTCAAACAAGGGGCTGCGCATACCGCCTAAGAACATCGACCCAATCGTAAGAAAAGGGCTCGGCAAGGTGACGACGCAGAAAAAACGCTCGCCGCACGTGCTTAGGCATAGCTTCGCCACCGCAATGCTCAATCATGACGCAGGGATAGAAAGCGTGCAGAAACTGCTCGGTCATGACAGTCTTACGTCAACTGAAATCTATACCCACACAACCTTTGAGCAGTTGAAGCGTGTTTATAAGAACACTCATCCACGAGGATGACAGAATATATAGTTATTAACCATTAAAAAGAAATTTACTATGGAAATTAAGATTCAGGCTATTCATTTCGATGCTACAGAGCAGTTGAGAGAATTTATAGAGAAGAAAGTAAGCAAACTTGAGAAAACTTATGAGGACATTCATCTGGCTGATGTCCAGCTGAAAGTCGTTAAGCCCGCAACGGCGCTGAACAAGGAGGCGAGCATCACCGTTAGCGTGAAGGGACAGAAGTTCTTCTCGGAGAAAGTATGCGACACCTTTGAGGAAAGTATTGACGAATGCGTAGATTCGTTGAAGGTTCAGCTGACCAAATTCAAAGAAAAACTGCGTAACAGATAAAAAAAAGCCGAAAAAATTTTGGTGATTAAAAAAAACGTCGTATCTTTGCAGCCGTTTTAGAACACATCCTATGTGGAAAGCCTCAAAACGGCTGCAGGGATTTGCCTCTTTAGCTCAGTTGGCCAGAGCACGTGATTTGTAATCTCGGGGTCGTTGGTTCGAATCCGACAAGAGGCTCGGACAGGCGAAAGCCAAAGCCAATTGAGCCGCAAGGCTCTCCCGCCAAAGGGGTATCGTAACAGCCCCGCAGGATGAAGTTCAAGAACATAAAGTTGGGTGTTTTCCAGAGTGGCCAAATGGGGCAGACTGTAAATCTGCTGTCTTTCGACTTCGGTGGTTCGAATCCATCAGCACCCACTACAAGAGAACTGCGGAAATAGCTCAGTTGATAGAGCACTAGCCTTCCAAGCTGGGGGTCGCGGGTTTGAGCCCCGTTTTCCGCTCTAACTCGCTGTAATAGCTCAGTGGTAGAGCACTTCATTGCTAAGGAAGAGGTCCCGAGTTCAAATCTAGGTTACAGCTATACGGAGGAGAAAAGAAAAAAGTGTGAAGCAGAAAATACACGATTATTCATTTATTAATAAATAAGTTAAAGAAGCTATGGCTAAAGAACAATTTGTGCGTACCAAACCGCACG
>JAFTFC010000045.1 GCA_017449725.1 Prevotella sp.
ACTTAAGCGTCGCTACGAGTGGTGGGTAGTAATGCTGGCACTACATAAGCTGGCTGCCGTTGTAATCCCTGCTACCCACATGCTTACTAAACACGACATAGTATATAGGAACACGCGCGCCAGTGTTAAAGCTATAATCTGCGTAGACGATCCTTATGTCGTCGGTCAGGTAAAAGAGGCTCTGCCGGAAAGTCCGACGGTGAAGAACGTAGAGATTGTCGATGACAACTGGGAAAAGAAATTCGCCCAGGTACCGGCATTTGTGCGCCCCGCAGAAAAGAACGAGAACAGCGACACTATGCTGATGTATTTCACCAGCGGTACCAGCGGTGAACCGAAGATGGTGGCGCACGACTTCCTCTATGCTATGGGACACCTGACTACAGGAGTCTTCTGGCACAACCTGCACGAGGGTAGCATCCACCTCACCGTTGCCGACACTGGATGGGGCAAGGCAGTATGGGGTAAGTTCTACGGACAATGGTTCGCCGGAGCCACCGTATTCGTCTTCGACCACGAGAAGTTCAATGCCGACACACTGCTGCGTCAGATAGAGAAATACAAGGTGACGAGCTTCTGCGCTCCCCCCACCATATACCGCTTCATGATACGCGAAGACCTGTCGAAGTACGACTTGAGCAGTCTGGAATATTGCACCACTGCCGGTGAGGCACTTAACCCCGCGGTCTTTGACAAGTTCTTCGAGAAGACCGGAATAAGGATGATGGAAGGTTTTGGACAGACCGAGACAACAATGACTCTCGGAACATTCCCATGGATGACCCCGAAGCCCGGTTCGATGGGTATCCCAAACGCCCAATACGACATAGACCTCATAAAAGCCGACGGCACTCCGTGTGAGGATGGTGAGAAGGGAGAAATCGTTGTTCGTATTGACGGGAATAAGCCCGTTGGTCTTTTCAAGGGTTACTACCGCGATGAAGAGAAGACCCGCGAGGCATGGCACGACGGACTGTACCACACGGGTGACATGGCATGGCGCGACGAGGACGGCTACTATTGGTTTGAGGGGCGCATCGACGATGTCATAAAGTCAAGCGGCTACCGCATCGGTCCGTTCGAGGTAGAGTCGGCACTTATGACCCATCCTGCTGTTGTTGAGTGTGCAATAACCGGTGTTCCCGACGACATCCGCGGCATGGTGGTCAAGGCGACTGTAGTCCTTGGCAAGGAATGGAAAGACCGTGCCGGCGATGACCTCGTGAAAGAGCTTCAGCAGCACGTTAAGCGCGAGACGGCACCATACAAATATCCACGAATTGTGGAGTTCGTCGACGAACTGCCCAAGACAATCTCAGGAAAGATTCGCCGTGTGGAAATCCGCGAAAAAGACAAGAAGAATTAAAATGGCAGTGCCAAGAAGTCATGACTTCTTGGCACTACTTTCACGTATCTTCAACAACATTGGTATTACCTCATGGTGAATCTTATCATCCCCCTCCAATTGGTTTATTAAGAGTTCGCAGGCACGTTCGCCTTGGAGGTGAGACTGGTCCTGAATAACAGTTAACTTAGGTTCTACGAGTGTGGATGTCTCAGTGTTCGAGAAGCCCACTATCGCAACATCCTGAGGTATTCGCAAGCCCTTGGACTTCACAATCTCGAATGCCGCGTAGGTAACGATATCGTTAAAAGCCAAGATGGCATCAGGTCGTTCCTTTCTACCGAGTACCTCCTCAACAATTTTCCGGGCACTATCGCGATTGATATTCTCGCAGCGCACAATATCACGGTCGATTGGAATATTGTTCTCACGAAGTGCTTCGAGATAACCATGCTTGCGTCGGCGCACCATATCGAGTTTGTTTGGTCCGCCGATGAAAGCTATCCTACGGCTACCAGTCTTTATCAGGTGTTCTGTTGCCTGTTGTGCTGCCACGTCACCCGCACTAACTACTGACGAGAATCTTTCCGGCATACATGTACGAGCAAAGAACACAATAGGAATTCCCAACTCGTTTGCCTCAATGAAATGGTCGTAGGTTTCGGTTTCCTGGGTGAGACACGCAATAATACCGTCCACCTGCATGCGTATGAAGTTTTCAATGGCAGCTTTCTCGCGCTCAACATCCTCGTGGGAGTTCGCGCTGATAACGGTATATCCTTTCTCGATAGCATAGTCCTCGATACTGTCTAAAACGTCTGCATAATAGTGTGTCACGAGGTTTGGCAGAACCACTCCGAGTGTTTTCGGTGCTTTCAGACGAAGGTTCTGTGCGAAATGGTTAGGACGGTAGTTCCGTTCTTTAGCCAGCTGTTTCACACGTTGTCGCATGTCGAGGCTTACCTCATGCGAGTCGCGCAGAGCCCTGGAGATAGTAGCGATGCTAACACCAAGCTCTTTGGCAAGGTCTTTAAGTGATGTCCGATGTGTTGTCATAAGGTTTTCTGTGTTTATAGTTATTAAAGGTTTTCTTTGGATTATCAGAATGTGAAGTTAAACATAAATCTCACGCCGTTCTTCTTTGCCGTCGGCAGGTCGTTGTAGTTAATTCGCCGCACGTACTGTATCTGGAACAGTTTGAAGATATTGTGAATACCCACTGCGAACTCGGCATACGGCCGTCGCGGGTTCATGGCGTAGGAGCCGTAGGGCAGGTTCTCGGCATTGCGGTCGGACAATCCTCCCCACAGGGTCTTGAACCCAATGAACTCACGCCACTTCAATTTCCGCAGCAACGGCACTCTATTGAAAAGTTTTCCCTTCAAGTCCCATGCAGCATGCAACGACATATAGCGATCGTTGAGGAACTCCATGTTGTTTATCATCGAGAAGGTGTTGTCCTGCGCGAAGTACGAGAGATTTGCCGCTGGCATTATAAGTAGCATATAAGGTACACGGTTCCACTGTACTCCACCTTTCAGTGTTACGTCGACACGCCCCCAACTGTTTAGCCAGAAACGCTTATAGACCGAAGCCTCAGTAAAATTGTAGCCATGCTGTCCACCGAGGAATCCGTTTATTCCCACAGTGTGTGCAAGGATAAACACCGGAGCATCCTTGTTTACGAGAACGCGGCGTTGTTTGGTATTCATATACTTCTCGCCCGGGGCATATCGCAACTGAGCTGTAAATTCCGACGTGCGGAAAGGTTCGAAGGCTATGTCTCCGGCAGGGTCGTTCTTCTCGAACTTTGCTACCAACATATAGTCCAGATTGTAGTCAGTCTCATACTGGAACTCTATGCGTTGGCGGTTGTAGAACATCATTCGGTCCACCTTAGCCCACTTGAATGCCGTGAAGACATTATCCTTATCGGTCGTGAGGAAGCGATCTGAAGGACTGCACACGTCGTAGGTGCTCTCGAACATTATCTGACGGCGCGGGAACTCGTCGGGCGTGTACTGTTTCTTGTTGAACGAATAGGTAAAACGGGCATCGTAATAGTGTTTATGGCTCTTTGTTCCGTAGGCATAATAGCCTTTGAAGAACAAATTACGGTTGAGATTCGCCGTAGTAAGCGCACTGGCACGGAAGCGCCATCCGTCGATGAAGTTGCGCGACACGATGGTGTTTATCGGTCCGATGTCAATCTTACTTGGAGTCTCTTCTGTTCCCGTCTCAATGAAGTTCTCCACAAGAATTTTGAATGCCGGCAAGAACCACTTATATCCCTTGGCATGCTGCATGTCGTGAATAAAGCTGTCCATGCCTGCCTCGCTCCTTGTCAACGGCACTTTACGTGCCGACTGCCAGAATTCCGCCGGCTGTATCATGGCGTATGGGTCTACTTTAACTGCCTGTTTTCCGGTAAAAAGTTTCTTCTCAATCGGTTCGAAACTATAGTCGGTCTTGCGAGTTGTTCTCACGGCGATGCCTTTTGTCAAGAACTCAAGTAGCGAGAGTTCCACTATCATGTCATCGGTCGATAGAACCCACTCACCATTGTCCAGTCTGGTGTACTCCTGACGTATCCACATATTCTCCACGAAATTCACGTCCGACGACTTCGGCAGCGCCATATTGCAGCGTTTCACGTGCAGTGTTGTGTCTGCCAGGATGTACAGGTCACCTCGGAAGCCCAGGTCCTGCTGGTTGTTGGGCAGGAACGTCAGATGGTAGCACGAGTCGCGGTCTACCAGCACTGTGTCTACTATATAATAGCGGTAGAAACCTATGGCGTCGCGACCAATTGGCGACGTAAAAGGATGGCGCAGCAGACGTATCTGATTGTCGTAGATGTCCACATCAGTGAAGGCATCCTTGGCAACGGTATTTAGTATCTCTCCCGTTTGCAGCACGTGATTGACTCCCTCGGAACGCTGACCGATAATGATGTCTTTCTCCGAATGTGGATTGCGCCGGAAAATCTTCCTCGTAACGGTCTCGTCAACCGACAGAGGCAGGATAAGTTTATTGTTATACTCGCACATCTCCACCTGCTTCGACAACCAAGGTTTATTCTTATAGAACCCACTGTCGAGGTCGCCCGGCTTGACATCGTTGACGGCAAGAGTTATCTTCTGGTAATTTTGATATTCGTAGAATGGATGTCGGCTGAGGTCGGTACGTTTCTTTGCAGCAATCACCCTTCGCATCAGTGCCACCGCGGGGTTTTCCTTGCGGCGATACTTCTGCCGTTTGGTCTTCACAGTAACCTCAGACAACTGCTTGTACTCTGACTGCAAACGCACCACAAAGTGGTTAGGCGTTTTCGGGTCAATGCGCACCTTGGCATTCTTGTATCCCACCGACGAGAATGTCAGAGTCCATCCCTCATGGCGCTCCACCGAGAACCTGCCGGCATGGTCGCTGGCAAGCGAGATGCGATGTCCCTTGTATGCAAGACTGGCAAAGGGGATGCTGTCGCCGGTAATATCGTCGACAATCTGTCCCGTCAGGGTCTGTGCATTGATACCGACGGCAGTTAGTATTATTATGAGTATGGTTATCAGTCTCTTCATTCTATAATGTCAAATTCCTTTATTCTATTTCGTCAAGTCGGCTTATTACTTTGTCTGGGCGAATGTCTGTTGCATAGGCACTATCCCACTGTTCGCCCTCAATGAGTATTGTCTTCAGTCCTAAGGTGTGAGCCGGCACGATATCGTTCTTCATGCTGTCGCCAACCACCGTCACTTCCGTCAGGTTATCCAAAGCCAGTTGTTCGAGTGCCAGACGGTATATCGCCGGATCGGGCTTACGCACCCCAACTACAGCAGACTCCACCACCACCTCGAAGATGTCGTCGAACCCAAACTCGCGGAGCACTTCTGAGAGGTTGCCATAGAAGTTGCTCACCAATGCAAGGCGGTTGTCCTCTTTCAGTCGTTTTAGTACCTCTCGGCTCTTTGCCGTCTGACTGATGGTAAGAGCATACAGGTCTTCGAGTACCTCGCTCTGCCGTTGCGACAGTTCCAATGGTGCCGCATACCAATATCCCTGACCTACGAGGTGTTCCATCTGGATGCGCAGTTTCATCTCGAGGGTCCTGCGGAACGTGTAGTCCGATTGGATTATCGGACGTCTGCCCAAAGTGCGTTCGGTGAAAACATACGCCTCGCGGAACTGCTCCTCTGTCACTGGAACATGTGCCCGCTCGTATGCGTGCCACATCACTTGTCCCCAGTGGTTTCCACCAGTATCAAGCGTACCTCCGTAGTCAAAAATATATGTCTTACTCATCTTTAATCTTTTTTGTCAAACACTCACAAAGCTTCTCATGGCGGTAGTGCATGTAATAGTATAATGCCTGAAGCGCCACAACTTCGAAGACGAAGAATATCCACGGCATGCCTACCAACAGTGAGATGTAGAGACAGATGGCACGGGTATTGAACGTCAGGATGTTGGTCATGGGCATCAGCGGACGGGAACCGGACAGGAATTGAGAATTGAGAATTGAGAATTGAGTATTCTTAATTCTCTTGAAGAACTCCTGAAACTGCGGAGTGCGACGCTCCTGACTGCGGCAGTAGTTGGCGTAATTGAAGTAAAAGAGGCGGTCGAACCATTTCTCCTTTGGCAGTGACTCGTAAATGGCACGCTGCTGGGCATAGTTGTCGAGCTCGCTTCCCTCCTTGCCCTTCAGGAAGAACAAGTGTATCTGCCTATAATAGTCTGCCAAAGAGCACTGAGGCGAATGGCATAACAGTCCTGCAACGGCACTGAGCACCCATATCCAGATGCCCCACTCGGTATTGGTGAATGGAATCGGTTCGTGGGTAAGACGCAGTGCAATGGCGACATTGATGACCACAAACCACACATTCTCGGCGAAACCGTCGAGGGCACGTCCGAGGAGAGTGCGGTTATTAGTCATGCGCGCCAACTGACCGTCGGCAGAATCGCAGAAGTTAGCGAACATCAGCAAGAGGATACCGATGATGTTCAGCTTGAGGTCGTCGAAATAGAACAGCACTCCTGCCACAGCACCGATGAAAATAGAGAAGATGGTTACGGCGTTGGGTATTATCCCCAGGCGCCGGCACACCAGTGCTATCACCAGACCAATAGGACGGGTGAAATGCACATCAAGCCACTCCTCAGTATCCGTGCTCTTATATGTTGATTGCAGTAATTCTTTAAACGTCATTGTAATGCTTAATTCTTAATGCTTTTATCGTTTCTTTAGTACGCTTGCCTTAGCAAGAATTCTGATATATTGTCCGCCGCCTCTTCCCTACACGGAGAGAAACTGGGCCAGTCGTTGAAGTCGATGATAGCGAAGGTGCCATCAGGACGCACTATGCAGTCGCCTCCGTAAACATCCAAACCGACTAATCCGGCAAGTCGCTCTGCTTCGTACCGAACGGACTCAAATTCCTCAGGGAAGAAGAAGGAATTACGTACTCCGTAGAACTTCACTTCCCTACCCTCCACGTGAGCGGTTATAAGGAGTGATGGGTCTGAGGCGAATGATGAGAGTTCTTCCGCTTTTACGAACTTTACGTCGTGACCGCGGTCACTCTTCACCCAGTAGCCATTGTCGGACTTCTCGGGAGCACATGGTATATCGTTCTCACGCATCAACCGGTCGATGGCTATCCGGCTGTTGCACAACGTCACTGCCTCAGGAGCGTTAACCACCCTGCATGTAGCGCGTTTCAATATATCGAGAGCCCGTTCGCTTCGTGCCATAGAGAAGACGTACGAGGTACGGGGTGCAAGGTGCGAAACCTGAAACATGGAGAGGTCTTTCTCTTCCACCATCTCCACAGCATATCCCCGCTTCTCCAACCTGTCACCCACGGCGCGCAGTATCGCCAGATCCTTAACCTCCGCATTAGGCGAGAAAGCAGCGTCACGCTTCACCAGTAAAGCCTTCAATCCGATAAGTTCACCTGCCTTCTGAATGTCAGTGGCATGGTCGATATCTATCACCTTACCCATGGGGAATGCCTTGAGCCGGAATCCGTCGGATACCAGCGCCCGCTGGAAGTTCCTCATGCGGTGTTCGCCACGTCCTACGCACCGCCGCAGGGTATCAAGAGCCTTTGGCGGCAGTCCGTAGATTCCCGCCGAGATAAACGGTTGGCGGTTGGGTTCGTCGTGGAACCCACGGATGTTCATCATGTTGTCGGTCTCGACATACAGCGGACTCTCGTCGTCTACATATCCGGTAACAGCCATTACGCCCTCGTCGTCTCGGGCAGCCTCAACCTCACTGACATATTTGGCAAAGTCGTCTTCGCTGAATATCGTGTCCACGGTAGTCAGTATAAACGGTTTGCCTTCGAGGAACTCACTGATTTCGAACAGACTGTGCATCGAACTTGGAGTGCTCTTAACGACAAATCGCAGGGGTACTGGACGCCCCTGCAAGCCGTCGCGCTGGAGTCTTGCAAGGTGGCTCGCCACCTGTGCCGTACGGTCGTTGCAAATAACGACTATCTCGTCGGCATCATGTTGCATAAAGATACGTATCAGCCTGTCTATCAGTACATCGTCACCCAATCTGACGAGGGGCTTTGGTTCGCTTATTCCCTCGCATGCCAGACGACTGCCCTCACCGGCTGCTATAATAGCATATCTCATCAGTTGTTCTCTTTTGGGTGCAAAGATAATAAAAAAAACTAACTTTTCCTTGTCAGTGTGTTATTTTTTTTCTACTTTTGCATTCAGAAAGAAACGTTAATACAAAGAGAATATGAAAAATATTGATTGGGCAAACCTGTCGTTCGGCTATATGCCCACCGACTACAATGTTCGCTGTTACTACCGTGACGGCAAATGGGGCGAAGTAGAAGTATGCTCCGACGAATACCTCAAACTGCACATGGCTGCCACCTCGCTGCATTACGGTCAGGAGGCTTTTGAGGGACTTAAGGCTTACCGCTGCCCCGACGGTAAGGTACGCATATTCAGAGTTGAGGAGAATGCTGCCCGCCTGCAGAGCACTTGCCGCGGCATCCTAATGCCAGAGGTGCCCACAGAGCTGTTTGTAGACATGGTAAAGAAGGTGGTACGTCTTAACCAGGAGTATATCCCGACCTACGAGAGCGGCGCCACACTCTATATTCGCCCGCTCCTTATCGGCACTTCGGCACAGGTGGGTGTGCATCCCGCTAAGGAATACCTCTTTATGATTTTCGTAACTCCCGTAGGTCCTTATTTCAAGGGTGGTTTCTCTACCAACCCCTATGTCATCATCCGCGACTTCGACCGCTCGGCTCCACTCGGAACGGGAAAGTACAAAGTGGGCGGCAACTATGCGGCTTCACTCTATGCCAACAATCTCGCTCACGAAAAGGGTTATGCCTGCGAGTTCTATCTCGACGCAAAGGAAAAGAAGTACATGGACGAATGTGGTGCTGCCAACTTCTTCGGAATCAAGGACAACACCTACGTCACTCCAAAATCTACCTCTATCCTCCCCTCCATCACCAACAAGTCACTGATGCAGGTTGCCGAGGACTTAGGCATGAAGGTTGAGCGCCGTCCTATTCCTGAGGAAGAACTCGAGACTTTCGAAGAGGCTGGAGCATGCGGCACGGCAGCGGTAATCAGTCCGATAAGTTACATTGATGACCTCGACACCGGCAAGCGCTATTCGTTTGGCGACAAACCGGGTCCCATATCGAAGAAACTCTACGACACCCTGCGCGGCATTCAGTACGGTGAGATAGAGGACAAACACGGATGGACGACTGTAGTTATCGAATAAATTTAACCCTAAAATATTTCGGAATTATGGAAAAAACAAATCTTCAGGTCATTCCTACCATACAGGAAGCCATTCAGATTGGTATTAAGAATCTGCCGTCGCTCATCGCAGCAGCAGCAATGTACGTACTCACAATATGGATTCCATACATCAACGTAGGAACGACCATAGCAATGCAGAGCATCCCCGGCAAACTGGCTAATGGCGAGATTATTTCTCCGCTGTTCATCTTCGACGAGAAGTACCGCCACGACTTCAGTGCCTTCTTCCTGCTCTGCGGATTTATATACATGGTAACGCTGGTAGGTTTCTTCTTTATGATAATCCCGGCTATCGTTATCTCTATCTCTATGTCGCTGGCAATCTACATTCTTGTTGACTTCGACAAGTCACCGACAGAGGCAATGAAACTTAGCAACCAGGCAACAAGCGGTCACAAGTGGACAATCTTCGGAATAAACCTTGTAATGTGCGTTGTTGTCGGTATCCTCTTCTTCATTGCCGGTCTCATCGGACAGATAGCAGATATCGTAGACACAATCCTCACGCTGGCTGTTGCCATCTGCGTCATCCCGTTCTTCCTTGGTGCCGACGCCGTAATTTACCGCGAGCTTTACCTGAAGACCCTTGAGGCTCCCGAGGTTACCGTTGAGGAGAAAGAAGTTGTTTAAGCAGACCTTCGCAAGCATCCTCGATGAGATCGAGGGCAAATTCGAAATCACGTGCCTGACCATAATAAGGGTCGGGCACGGTTTTTTGTCCTGGAAAATGCTGCAAGTAGTCTGCGAGACATAGTATTTTCTTCGCCGCCTCGTGCGAAGGAGCCAACCGGCGAAGGTCATAGAGGTTCTCTTCGTCCATTCCTATAATGTAATCAAAGCGGTCGAAGTCGGCTCGCGTCACCTGACGGGCACGATGGTCGAACATATATCCGCGGTGTGCTCCACATTCACGCATACGCCGGTCGGGCAACTGCCCGGCATGCCACGAACCGATGCCGGCAGAGTCTATCTCCCACTCGTCGCTGTAGGGATAGAGGTCTTCCACCAGTCGCTTCATAACGCCGTCGGCAGCCGGAGAGCGACATATATTACCGAGACATACAAAGAGTATTTTAGTCTTCATTTTCCTGTCTTTTATCGTATTTACGGTGCGAAGTTACGGAAAAAATATGAACATACATTATGAATTATAAATTATTTTCGTAACTTTGTAAGATTTCTCAGCTTTTCTTTGTATAAAGGCTGTCTGGGGGATTGAGGAAAATCTGGGTTACGAATTGGCAACCGTACTCAATTCCACATTCTGCTATGAATTGCTTTCAATGAACACCTGATGCTGAGCCTGCAACCATTTATGACTCATCATCGGGTGCAAAGGTAATCATTTCTTATGAAAGAACCAAATCCAGACTTAATTTTTTGTTCTGAGCTTGCTCAACGCT
>JAFTFC010000046.1 GCA_017449725.1 Prevotella sp.
CTCGAGTATCTGGTTTCCTGGCTCGCGCTCCATCTGGAAGATGATTCCCGGATATTTACGTGTTGAAGGTGTTATCTCCTCAACATTAAGCTTTTCGAGCATCTTCTTGCGCGATGTTGTCTGCTTTGACTTTGCCACATTGGCAGAGAATCGTCTGATGAACTCCTCCAGCTGCTTACGCTTCTCTTCGGCTTTCATCTTCTGGTTCTGAGCCTGACGCAGCGCCAGCTGACTCGACTCGTACCAGAAAGAGTAGTTACCGGCGAAGACTGTCACCTTGCCGAAGTCGATATCCACCGTCTGGGTAGAGTCGGCATCGAGGAAGTGACGGTCGTGGCTTACTACGAGAACGGTCTGTTCGAGGTTCGACAGATATTCCTCCAGCCACTGAACGGTGTCGAGGTCGAGGTCGTTGGTGGGCTCATCCAAGAGCAGGTTGTCGGGATGTCCGAAGAGAGCCTTCGCCAGCATGACGCGCACTTTCTCGTTGTTCGACAGTTCTGACATCTGCTTGTAGTGCTGCTCCTCCTTTACTCCGAGGTTCTGCAGCAGCTGTGCCGCCTCGCTTTCAGCCTCCCATCCGTTCATCTCGGCGAACTTCAGTTCCAGTTCTGCTGCCAGCACTCCGTCTTCCTCCGTCATTTCGGGCTTGGCATAGAGTGCCTCTCTTTCCTTCATGTTGTCCCACAGGGGTTTATGTCCCATGAGTACCGTGTCGAGCACGGTGAACTCGTCGAACTTGAAGTGGTCCTGGTCCAATACCGACAGACGCTCGCCCGGGGCAAGTTCCACCGTTCCCTTGTTAGGCTCCAGCTCACCGCTGATGGCTTTTAGCAGGGTGGATTTTCCGGCACCGTTAGCACCAATAATTCCATAGATATTTCCACTCGTAAACTTGATGTTTACGTCTTTGTAAAGAACTCTCTTTCCAAACTGAATCGCCAGATTCGTAACTGTTATCATCTCTTTTTTACCTTATTATATATTTTGGGGTGCAAAGGTACACAAAAAAAAACTAATAGCAAAATGAATATGGAAAATTCTCTTCTAAACCCTCATAAGGTCGCTCATCACCATATCGCTGACGAAGAGTCCCTTGCGCGTAAGTTTCAGTCGGTTTCCGTCGAGGATGAGCAGTCCGCCTCGCAGGTGTTTCTCTGCGTCTCTCAGCAGTTGCTGCCTGAACGGAGCGTTTGAAATGTCTATTCCCTCGCAGGTTCTGAGGCGCGTCATCACCAAATCGTTAAACCTCGTATCCTCGTCGAGCACCTCTCTTTCCTCCACCGGCGACTCCCCGTTTTCTATTCTCCGGCAATATTCACGTACGTCCGAAATATTCCACCACCGACTGTTGCCGTCGTACGAATGAGCTGCCGCACCGATACCAATATAGGGAATACTGTTCCAATAACTGCTATTATGGCGAGAGCGGTAACCCGCTCGTGCAAAGTTACTTATCTCGTAGTGTTCAAATCCTGCTTTAGCGAGTTCGTCGATAAGCACCTCGTACATCCTTAGTGACAGCTCCTCGTCTGTCGGAACTATCTCGCCCCGCTGCTTCATGGAGTAGAGTGGGGTGTCTTCCTCGTACATCAGCGAGTAAGCCGAGATATGTTCTACGCCGAGGCTGACAGCCTTCAGGATGCCGCTCTGCCACTCTTGGAGAGTCTCGCCGGGGAATCCGAACATGAGGTCGATGCTGATATTGCGGATGCCGGCTTTCCGGAGGAGGCTCACGGCAGCCGGTACCTGTTCCGCCGTATGGCGTCGTCGGAGGAAGTGCAGGCGGTTGTTGTCGAAAGTCTGTGCACCCATCGACACGCGGTTTACGGGGAGCGAAGCGAGACCTTCGGCAAATTCGGGGGTGATGTCGTCGGGGTTGCACTCGATGGTTACCTCTCCGGTGGTCTTGGGTAGCGCAGCAAACAGGCGCTGTAGCTGCGGAAGTAAGAGTTGCGAGGGCGTTCCTCCACCTATATATATAGTCTCTGCGGTCTGACGGCTTGGCAAACTGGTGATTTCCTTGCAGAGGGCATCCACGTATCGGTCCCTCCATTCGGTGAGAACGGTGGAGTAGAACCCGCAGTAGATGCAGCGGCTCTTGCAGAACGGTATGTGAACGTATATGCCTGCCATCAGGCTGCGAAGGTACGAAAATAATGTGTCATTCCAACAAAAAACGCCCGTTTTTGATTTTTTTGAACCATGTTTTTTACTTCATGCAGCCACTTTTCGTAGATTTTGCGTACTTTTGTGGGAAAATTCTAAGATTATGAAAGAGACTTGAAGTCTTAATTTATATTAATAAAAGGTAGTTGTTTTTGGCTGTAATACCAAAAATAACTACCTTTAGCGTCCGAAAACAGTAAATCTATTAATAACCTAAATCATATCGATATGAAAATTTACCAAACTAACGAGATTAAGA
>JAFTFC010000047.1 GCA_017449725.1 Prevotella sp.
CAAACGCCCCTCTTCCCTGGTATGATGCGACAACCAGCCCGCCTCGCCCGTGTCGGCGCGGGTGAAAAAGCCCTCCTTGTCGATGTCCTCCGCCGGGTCGTATTCCGAGGGGCGTCCGGCGACAAGCGGGGAATCGGCGGAACGCCGCTCCCTGTCCGCCGCTTGCGCGACCGTCGGGCTCCCGGCGCTGCCGATCTTCTTGCCCACGACCGGAGCGCCCAGGGCGTTCAAAAGCTGCTGTTGCCGCCGCTTGCCTCGAAGCGGACAACGATGTTACGGCCCTTGGGGTTCAGACGGCGATAGAGCTGGAGCATTCCCCAGGCGTTCTTGTTGTCAGTGTAGGTCAGGCTGGCACTCAGATTGTGGTTGACGGTGTGGGCCTGAAGTTCGGGAGTGAGGTCAGTCAATGGGTCGGAGACGTAGTTGTACGGGGCGTCGTTGAATGTTGCAGCGAGCGAGGTGTTCGTGGCGTCGTTGGTGCCGTAGCTGCCGTTGGCTCGCAAGAGGATATTCGTCAGCGAGTCGGGCTTCCATTCCACGCGGACGTTTCCCCACCAGTTGTTGCTGCGGGTATCGTTCGACGTGCGGTTGTTCGAGAACGTACGCGTCGTCTCACTGTAGAAGTTCTCGCTGGCATTCTCGGTCTGGTTGTCGCCGTCACGATGGTTCCAGCGGATGCTTGCGTCAATCTTCAGCTTGTCCCCGTCGTCGTAGTTCAGGTTGGTGCCGAGCATTTTGCGCGCGTTCAGTCCGCGACGGTTCCACCAGCCGGCGTTCTCCTCCTTGTTGTTGAAGTTGCCCAATAGCACGAAGCGCATCTTGTCGGTGAAGCTCGAGCCCATGCCGCGCGCGGCGTAGCGGTGTTTCGTACCGCCAGCAATGTCGAGGTTCGTCATATATCCGCGGTTCATGCCTTTCTTTATCGAGAAGTCGAGCACGGTCTCCTTCTCGCCGTCATCGATGCCAGTTATGCGCGACTGGTCCGACTGCTGGTCGTAGAACTTCAGGTTCTGGATGATGCTGACGGGGATGTTCTTGAGCGCCGTCTCGACATCACCGAGCATGAACTCCTTGCCGTCGAGCAGAATCTTCTTCACCTCCTTGCCGTTGATGGTGATTTTACCATCCTCGTCGACTTCGGCACCGGGAATGCGCTTGATGAGTTCCTCGATGGCCGAACCCTCAGGTGTACGGAACGCTTCTGGGTTGTAGACAATGGTATCCTTTCGGACGATGACTTGTGCGGCACGGTCTGTGATGACTGCCTCCTCTAACAGAATGCTCTCCGATTCCATCAGCAGATTGCCGAGGTCCTGATATTCGTTGCGGCGTAGCGTAATCTCGCGCTCAATGGTCTGGTAGCCCAACGACGAGATGCGCAGCTGGTACGTGTCGGGGCGTGGCGCTATGACGTAGAAGCTACCGTGCTCGTTGGTCACGGTGCCGCCTACGAACGTACTATCGGAAGCCGTGAACAACTGGATGGTAGCTTGCACCATCGGCTCTTTCAGGTCTGCGTCGAGCAGCTGTCCGCGGATGGTAAGCGGACGGTCTTCGGGTTCAGGGTCCTGCTGCGCCTTGGCGGTAAGGACTGTGAGTAAGAGCGTTATCTGTAAGAATAGTTGTCGTTTAGTCATCGTCTTGTGTTGTCTGTCGTTTATTGCTTATTAGTTTGTCCCTACAATGTTTTTAAAGGACGAGCCGAAGATGATATATTGCGTGTTGCCGGCGATGGTGCCCTCGTTCTGTCCCCAGAGGAAGGGCCAGTCGTCGTAGTTCTCGAAGTGGTCGGGTTTGCGGAACAACAGACCGGGGGCTACGTTGCCGGGAATGAACGAGAAGTCGGCGCGGTTGTTGCCGTAGAACACCTGCTTCGGGCGGGCAGCTCCGACCGCAGCCACAAACGAGTAGTTGTGGTAAGGGTGGCAGCCGAAGAGCCAGTTTGCCACACGGTAGACCTCGTCCTTGCTGACGATGTCGGGATAGTAGATGTGGGCGTAGTTGACCGTGATGCCGAAGTTGAGCACGGCATTGACGCCAGCCCAGTTGCCGAGACCGATGGGTACACCATACGGATTCTGGGTGTCAAAGCTCTTGATGTATTCTGCGTATTGACGAACCATCGGACGGAGTTTCTCGCGGTAGGCTGCGTCCTTCAGGGGAATGCTGTCGAGCATCGTTTGCAAGTTGCGCGCCACGTTACGGTAATTGCCGTCTCCAGTGCCGGTGAGCCAGTCGTTGTCCCCTTCGGCTTGGCGGTCGCGACGGTTGGGGCGTTTGCGGAGCAGTTCGTTGGCCTCCTTCGTCAAGCGATTGGCCTGTTTCTGGGCACGTTCAGCGAGGGCGTCGTTATAGCCACGGAGCACGCGGGCAGCGGAATAGAAAACGCCTGCTGCCTGAAGGTCGAGGTTCGGATTGCGCGTCGTGAATGCCCACATATCGTCGGGCGTACCGCTCGACTTGCCATCAGCACTCACCTCATAGGGTTTGAGCGACGGGTCATAGTGCAGTCCGTCGGTGATAGAAACTGCGTCACCAAGGTGGTGGTAGTTGTCAAGCACTGAGTTCGAGAGCGTCTGCGACATGTGTCCAATCTGTTCAGCCTGTGTCACGAGGTTCAGCACGCCGTGCTCTATGAACTGCATGATGTCGGGCTTGCCATCGGGGCGGTGCAGTTCGACGTAGCGCTGTTCCTGCGAGACGAAGGTCTCGTCGCGCTGCGGATGGAACAGCTCCCATGTGCGGATGAAGTTCTGGACTACGTTGATGTTCGAACCAGTCTCGATATCGAAGTCACCGGCATCGAAGAAACCGCCGATGTTCAGACCGGGAATTAACTCTAACGGCTTGTACTTCGTATCGGTCGTAGCACCTTGACGGTGCAGGTCGAAGTGGTCACTCTCCGGAGCCTGCAGGTAACCCTCCTTGAACGGCTCGCCATGCCAAGTGCGATAGCCCTCGGTGACGTACATGTGGTTCATGTGAATGGGTACCCAGACGTCGGTCGTGGCATCGGTAATCTTATCGTAGACATGTTCGTCGATGAGAAAGTCGTTCGTGCGAGTGGCGCCATACTGGATGCAGTAGACGCCAGGCTCGCGAACGCAGGTAAAATCGAACTTTACATAATTATATTTATAGTATGGGCCCCAGGGCTTGACTTCGGCTTTGTATACTTCAGTAGTCGTACCATCGGCATTGAGGCGTAGCAGACTGGCCGAACCTGTCTGCATGGGGTCGTGCTTGTCGAGTTCGATGACGGCTACTTTCGGCTGTTCGAGCGTGTAACCGACCTGAGAGAAACCGATATTCGGTTCGCGAATCCAGCCAGGGATAGCGTTCGGCTGGATGGTCCACGTCACAACCTTACCAGTCTTCCCTGCGGGCAGTACGCTGCGCACGACAAACCAGCCGTTCTGTGCCAGCATACGTCCGTCGAAGAGTTTCAGTTCGGCATCGTCACTTGTGATGCGAATCATCCTGTCGGGAGCATCCGTTGCCACCGTGAGGCTATGCCCCGTCTCCAGTGGCAGTGGGTCAACGAAACGGTTGGTTCCTCGGTCGTCGTAGGTCTTAAAACCCTTGAACTGACGGGGCTTTTCGCTATTGGGTCGTGTAGTTGTCAGGCTTGTAGCATAACGGGGAAAACGTCCCAACCGACCGTCTATCTGATAGGTCTTCAGCCAGTATTGTGAAGGCAGGAACTCGATGTTCAACCCTGCCTCACCAGCCAATTTCTCAGGTACGGGCTTGTCTAACCATACGGCAATCTCAACGGCCTTGCCTTTGGCGGTCACTACCAGGCGGCTGTCGAAATTGTAGTCGTTGTAGCGCAGCCCGACCTCGATACTTCCGTTTTCGCGATTAACCTTACGGCTCGTCATCGTAGGAACCAGATCCCACTGCTCGGGGGTATTGTTCAGGCGCACTGCTCCGCCCTGTACCGTACGCACACCATGATGGATAATCTCGATGCCGGAGTTCTTCTCGTCGTTGAACCCGCCGTTAAAGCTGTTGCTATATACTAATACATTCACGCCCTGGCGCTCGAAGTATTCCAGGTCGTTCAGCCGCAGGTCGTCCTGGGCTTGGCATACCATCGCTATG
>JAFTFC010000048.1 GCA_017449725.1 Prevotella sp.
AAAATACGAGGAAGGTACTCTTTTGTAACGCAGATACTCGGGTAGGTTTTTCCGTCTTTTAAAAGAATGTTATAGTGAGGTTTATACTTCTTTATAAGGTTGTTTTCGAGTAATAAAGCATCTTCTTCAGTATTGACTACTGTGTATTTGATATCCCATATTTTGGATACCAGAACTTTTGTTTTGAATCTGTCAACTTCTTTATGGAAATATGACGAAACGCGGTTTTTGAGGTTCTTAGCCTTCCCCACATATATAATAGTTCCCTCCCGGTCGTAATATTGATAACTTCCAGGTTTCGAAGGTAAATTGGCTACAATGTTTTTAAGTCTTGCCAGACGTTCCTCGTTTTCTTGTTTCGTCATAATATCAGCAAGTTAGCTTACTTCTGTTTCACGTGAAACATTATATGGTGATTAGAGTTTCAAGGTCTATATCCTTGAACTCATCTCTACCATGTAGTCCTTCATCTGTTATTTCTATGATAAAGTTCATGTATATCTTTTTAGGATGGAAATGTTCTACAAGTTTATATGCTGCCTTGGCAGTTCCACCTGTCGCAAGGAGATCATCGTGTATGAGTACTACGTCTTCATTATTGATTGAATCGATGTGCATCTCAATAGTATCTACCCCATATTCTTTTGAAAAGGACTCTTTAATAACGGTGAAAGGGAGTTTTCCTGGTTTTCTCGCCATTACCATTCCGCATCCAAGTCTTGCTGCCAAGGCTGCTGCCATTATAAAGCCGCGACTCTCTATACCAACAATCTTTGTTATTCCCTTGTCCTTATATAGTTCATACATTTCATCCAACATTTCTTTAAGGCATGCTGCATCTTTGTACAAGGTTGTTACGTCTCGGAAATTTATCCCTTTCTTCGGGAAATCAGGAATACAACGAAGGTTGTCAATTAGAAGTTGTTTGTTCATAATCTTTTTTTAGTTATTATCTTTGTTTTTTGATTTCGTTTCACGTGAAACATTATCTTCCCAATAACACCAACAGAACGTTTATGTCGCTCGGTGAGACACCAGGGATTCTACTTGCCTGCGCAAGAGTCTCCGGGTCAATTCGCTTCAGCTTCTGTCGGCACTCAGTAGACAGAGATTGCAGGTCTTCGTAATTGAATCTACCGCGAATGCGTATGTTTTCCAATCGGTGCATCTTCTCAGCGAACTGTCTTTCGCGTTCTATATATCCTTTATATTTTATTCTTACTTCGGTGGCTTCGATGATTTCTTCGCACCGATTTTTTATATTGTCAGTGTATTCCGATAGAGTGGGGAAGAGTTCTATCATCATTGGAAGATTTATTTCCGGTCGTCCGATAAGGTCAATAACCTTGCATCCTACTCTTAATGGGGCACTATTGTGTGCTTCAAGCCACGAATTTATTTCCTTTGGTTTCACCGAAAGTGTTGAGCAAATTTCTAAGAGTCCACCGATAGCCTCTTTTTTATCTAACCACCATTGCTGTCGATCCTGTTTTGCAAGTCCAAAGTTATAAGATTTTTCTGTCAATCTTTCGTCCGCATCATCTTGGCGGAGCAGAATTCTGTATTCTGCTCTGGAAGTGAACATACGGTATGGTTCATCAACTCCCTTAGTGACGAGGTCGTCTATCAATACGCCTATATAAGACTCGTCGCGTCGCATGATGAAAGGTGTATATTCTTTTCCGGTTGAACCTGCCTTTAGGGCAGCATTAATTCCTGCTACCACTCCTTGTCCGGCTGCTTCCTCGTAGCCGGTAGTACCATTCACCTGTCCTGCGAAAAACAGTCCGCTAACGACCTTTGATTCCAATGAATGGTATAGTTGTGTTGGGTCGAAGAAATCGTATTCAATAGCATACCCGGGTCGGTAAACTTTAAGGTCTCTTAATGCCGGAATGTGCTTAAGAGCCTCTATCTGAACTTCCATAGGCATACTTGAAGAGAAGCCATTCAGGTACATTTCGTTAGTGTCATCCCCTTCAGGTTCCAGGAACAGAGGGTGAGAGTCTCTCCCTGGGAACGTCACCAGTTTTGTTTCGATTGACGGACAATAGCGCGGACCGATAGATTGTATTTGTCCGTTGAAAAGGGGCGAATCTTCAATTCCTGATATAAGTATTTCATGCACTTCTGCATTAGTATTGAATGTCCAGCAAGGAAGTTGTTGGAGCCGACGGTGTTCACCCATAAACGAGAACTGATGGAAGTCATTTTCACCAGGCTGTATCTCGGTATCTTCGAAATGAACAGATCTCTTGTCTATGCGCACAGGTGTACCTGTTTTCATTCGTGCCGATGTGATGCCGTGTCGGGTAATACTCTCGGTAAAATGCTCTACTGCTGGTTCTGCTATTCTTCCTCCCGGAACCATTCTTCGTCCTATGTGCATCAGTCCGTTAAGGAATGTTCCGGCAGTAATGACAATACTTTTAGCATGCAGTTCTGCACCCCATATTGTTTTTACACCGATGACTCTCGGCACGACGGGAGAGCCTTCTTGCACGGGCTCTGTCAGCAGTTCGCAGGCTTGGTCCTGCCAGATGTCAAGATTGTCAGTTTTGTCAAGATGTGAGCGCCATTCCCAGATAAATTTCTCTCGGTCGCACTGAGCCCTCGGGCTCCACATTGCCGGTCCTTTGGAGCGGTTTAGCATACGGAATTGTATGGCGGTAGCATCTGTTACCAGTCCCATTTGTCCACCCAAAGCGTCAATTTCCCTGACGATCTGTCCCTTAGCTATGCCACCCACGGCTGGGTTGCACGACATCTGGGCAATCTTGTTCATATCCATTGTAACAAGACAGGTCTTGGCACCCATATTGGCAGAAGCCGATGCAGCCTCACATCCAGCATGTCCGCCTCCAATAACAATCACATCGTAATTAAGAATCATGGGTACAAAATTACAATAAATTGGGTGGAACGCAAAATAAAATCGTTTCAAAAGGTAAAAAATATCCCGAAATTGAATGAATGAACAAAATCATTTGACTAAAATTCGTGACCCATTCATGAAATTATATTACATTTGCAACAAAATATTCAAAAAATAACAAATGGCAGAAGTGTCAACGATGTCGGTATTTTTCATTGGTCTGTCAGTAGCCTACTATGCTATTTCGGCTTATCAGTTGTTCGGTATTACCAATCGTAGCAAACTCCAGGGAATGTTGATGTGGGTAATGCTCTTCTGGTGTGTCAGCACACTGAAAGACTTGTTGCTGTTCCTTCCCGGATTTGAGAATGGCGATATGTTGCGTCATATTTATTTCTTCGATGGTTATGGCGCTGCTACCGTGGCGGTATTGCTTATGGAGATTACCAAGCCCGGATGGACAACTGTATTGCGATACAATATGATGTCTCTGCCGTTTATTTTCTTCTTTGTTCTTCATTTCTTTATCCACGAAAGTTGGTTTGACACCTTTTATACTTGTTTCTTCTGGACTTATGCGTTGGCAGCAATGTTCATAGGTCTACTTCGAGGAATATCCTACACCAGATATATCCGTAACAACCTGTCAACTATTGACGAAGTGGAGATTTCATGGTTGTGGCATATCGCTATTGTTTTTACGGTGTGCCAGCTGGTCTGGTATGCCGTCTCAGATACCCTGAATCCGATAACCGATGCCATTTATTACACCTTGGCAATCTACTGCTGGCATGTGGTAAAGACTCGTGTTAACCGCATGAACACCCTTCTGCTCCCGCTGCCTCAAGAAATGAGCGAAAAGGTTGACAACGAGGAGAGTATTCCCGAATATCCTTTCGCAGGGAAGTTAGAGGATATTGTAGAGACCGAAGCACTATATCTTAATATAGACCTTTCACTGAGTGATTTGGTGAATCGTCTGAATACCAACCGCACTTATGTAAGCCGTTATTTCAACGATGTCTTGGGAACTACCTTCTACGACTACATCAACAAGCTCCGAATAGAGCGTGCCGCTATTCCCCTTCTTAAAGAAGGTAATATCTATACCCTTGAATACATTGCTCAGGAGAGCGGTTTTAAGAGCATCTCCACCTTCCGCAGAGCCTTCAGAAAGTTCACAGGGCATTCTGCAAGTGACTACCGCCGCCAAGTAACAGACAATCAACAAAAACATATTATTAACTAAAACCTAAAAGAATTATGAAAAAATTATTAGTTTCAATCTGCGTTATCGCAGCGGGACTCATGGTTCCCCAGACAATCCATGCCCAGGGAATATTGGGAAAGATAAACAAGGGGCTTGAGAAAGTAAACAAGGCTCTTGATAAAGCTTCCGACAAGGCAAATGTAGCAGCAGGCAATGCAGTCGACTTGGGTAATGGTGCTACGATGACCAACCCTGTGTCAAAGGTGATGGATGTAGAGTTGGTTGGTCTCTATGGCGTTAGTACCAGTGAGAACTTTGGCAACGTTGAGGTCATTCTGAAGGTTAAGATGAAGGAGCCAGAGACGAGTGTCACCTTTGGCGGTAATGCCGGCTCCGAAGTAACCATAGCCTATGATGCCGACGGCAACTCCTACAAGATGGAGTCAAGCAGTGTTGGTGAAAGTTATGATGTTGAGGAAGGTATTCCTGTGAAGATTGTCATGAATGGCAGATATGCTTTCCAGAAGGTTCGTAAGTCAGCCACCACCTTCCCCGTATTGAAACTTTTCACACACATTGCATACAGCAATGGCTACAGAGGCACGATAGTATTCAAGAACGTACCCATCCAGTGGGACGTAGAACACTAAAAATATATAGAAATAGTCAATAAATTAAGCTGGACTAACCGCCCCTCTTATGTTCCGTGTAGCGAACAATGAGGGGCGGTTCAATTGTTTTGTTTCCAAACGTAGTGGTTAGTTCCTCAGCGCCATGTTGTAGTTGTAATACTGTTTGTCGCCAGTGATGTCTTTCACAACCTTGATAAATGGCGGGAATTTGACATCCTCATTCATGGCAATGCCCTTGGTCTCGAGTATGACAAGACCGTTGAGGCGATTGTGGTAGGTGTCCAGTTCGAAGTACTGTCCTTTCCATATGAAACTATGGCGCGTCTTATGGATAGTGTCGCGGTATGGGTCTGCCTGTTGCAGCAACGACTCGTACAGGCTGTTGTTCACCTGGCGCTGTGTTACCAACTCTTCTCTCGACGGCAGTTTCTTTTTCGTTGTATGCACATTTACAATCTTCCCATGCCAGTTGCGACGTCTGAGGCGCACCTCGCATCCTGGGTCAGCCACGAGGTAGGTCTGCGTTATCTCGCTCTCGATAGTATCGTCGGGCAGTTTTCCTGTAAGTTCCACGATGTACTTCCGCTCCTCCTCTATAGGCTGCGGTAGTCCGAGAACATTCGAAATCTCCTTGATTACTCGTTTCATTTTTGTGTCGAAGTCCTCATGGTTGTTTATTACCCTCAAGTGCGAGTGTCCCGTCCAAGCCTCGATAACCTTCTTGTCCAGCATTCGGGCTATGGCGAGTCCTTTCTCGTCAGCCGCCTCGTTGCGCGAGGCATTGTTCGAGGTGGTATAGTACTGTTCTGCTCCGTCGGCAGCACTCACAAGGTGGAGCACGGCATCGTAGCGCTCGTCGCGTAATTCCGCTGTTGTCGTGCCTACGTCGTGGGTAATCTTCTCCCACATCTCCGGTGCCATATAAGCCGAAATGTCCATTGCTCCGCGGTCGCATACAATCACTACCGGCGACTCGCATGCCTCAGCCATCTTCATGAACTTGTCCTCGAGAGCCAGTTGCACTTCGAGTGTGGCTTTCTCTCCTTCGTAGAACAACCCTGCGTTTTTCGTCAGGTAGTTCATGCCTGCCTGTGTGAACATTGTCGGCACCTCAGGAATGGTGAACACCTTGTATCCCAGACTCGAGAAATGGTCGATGACTCTCACCAGTGCCGTTGTCTTACCGGCGCAGGGACCACCTGTCAGTACTATTCGTTTTATTTCTTTCATGAATGTTGATTGTATTTCTCCTTGCAAAAGTACAAAATCTTTCACATAAAACACTAAAAATCGAATAAAAAGTGGTTTTTTAATGAAAACGTTTGCGGTTATCACCAAAAAGTGGTACATTTGCACACAAATAATGTACGCGTGATACCTAAAATTTAGTATTTTTACAATAAACATTTATATATCAAACAGTTAAACAATTATGTGGTTAATCAATTCATCTATTGGACGAAAAGTTGTTATGTCTGTAACCGGCATAGCGCTCATCCTGTTCCTCACTTTCCATTGCTGCATGAACTTGGTGGCGCTCTTCTCCGGTGAAGCTTACAACATGATTTGCGAACTGCTGGGTGCCAACTGGTATGCAGTGGTGGCTACACTTGGATTGGCAGCACTGGCAGTAATTCATATTGTCTATGCTTTCTGGCTGACAATACAGAATCGTCGTGCCCGCGGTGCCTCTCGTTATGCTGTGACCGACACTCCTGAAAAGGTAGAGTGGTCTTCACAGAACATGCTGGCACTTGGTATCATCATTCTGCTCGGCTTGTTGCTCCATCTTTTCAACTTCTGGTACAACATGATGTTCGCAGAACTCTTTGGTGTTGAAGGTCTGGCACATGCTCCCGGCGACGGTTTCGGCTGGATTCAGGAAACTTTCTCCTGCTGGGTTTATGTAGTGCTTTACATTATCTGGATTGTAGCCATCTGGTTCCATCTGGCTCACGGTTTCTGGTCGGCTATGCAGACCTTGGGTGTTAGCGGTAAACTCTGGTTAAACCGCTGGCGTATCATCGGCTTGTGCTATGTCACTCTGCTTATGCTTGGTTTCCTCGTTGTAGTACTTGCATTTGCCTTCGGATGTGCTCCCTCGCTTTGCTGCGCTGGTGCTGAGTGTACGGCAGTAGGCTGCTAAAAATTGATAATTGAAAATTGATAATTGAAAATTATTATGGCAAAGAAAATAGATTCTAAGATTCCTGCAGGTCCCGTGTCTGAGAAATGGAAGGAATATAAAGCTCATCAGCGACTGGTGAACCCCAAGAACAAACTCAAACTCGACGTCATCGTTGTTGGTACGGGTCTTGCCGGCGCTTCTGCTGCCGCTTCACTCGGTGAGATGGGTTTCAATGTGTTGAATTTCTGTATTCAGGACTCTCCCCGTCGCGCTCACTCTATCGCAGCTCAAGGAGGTATCAATGCAGCAAAGAACTACCAGAACGACGGCGACTCTATCTATCGTCTGTTCTACGACACAGTCAAGGGTGGCGACTATCGTGCTCGCGAGGCTAACGTCTATCGTCTGGCAGAGGTTTCAAACAATATTATCGACCAGTGCGTTGCTCAGGGTGTTCCCTTTGCTCGTGAGTATGGTGGTATGCTTGCCAACCGTTCTTTCGGTGGTGCTCAGGTGAGCCGTACTTTCTATGCTAAGGGTCAGACCGGTCAGCAGCTCCTCCTCGGTGCTTACTCTTCGCTTTCTGCCCAGGTTAAGGCAGGCAAGGTGAAACTCTTCACCCGCTACGAGATGGAGGATGTTGTCATCGTCGACGGTCGTGCTCGCGGTATCATCGCCAAGAACCTCGTTACTGGTAAGCTCGAGCGCTTCTCGGCTAACGCAGTTGTTATCGCTACTGGTGGCTACGGAAATGCTTACTTCCTCTCTACCAACGCTATGGGATGTAACTGTACCGCTGCCGTTCAGTGCTACCGCAAAGGAGCCTATATGGCCAACCCCTCTTACGTGCAGATTCACCCCACCTGTATCCCCGTTCATGGTGACAAACAGTCTAAGCTTACGCTGATGTCTGAGTCGTTGCGTAACGACGGACGTATCTGGGTGCCTAAGAAGATTGAAGACGCCAAGGCACTTCAGGCAGGCACCAAGCAGGGCTGGGAGATTCCCGAGGAAGACCGCGACTACTACTCGGAGCGCCGCTATCCCGCT